>JBCBLJ010000356.1:0-8085 GCA_038520195.1 Planctomycetota bacterium | reverse complement strand
TCGCTTGAATGAAGACCTCGGACGAAACTCATGTCCCGCTACCCGATTGGCGGGACATGAGTTTCGTCCGAGGTCTTCATTCAAGCGATCTCCTGTCGATGGTGATCGCTGAATTCTAATCCATCCGACTCCACTGGCCGCACCCCGCCGTTGGCACTTCGCCAACTGGCGACCCCAAGGTCATCCGTTGGCTAGCTTCATCCGTCAACGGATGGCTCACCGGAATCGCCCTGTGCAGTTCTAGATCGCGTTCTCATCGAGGACGTCTCGAAACAACTCATTGAGTTGCTTCGTTCGAGCAGGATTCGCCGGGGTAGGACTTGGCGCATCATGGTGTCGCTTTAGTTCCCGTTCGATGAAGTCGTGGACCCCAGGGAAACGCGGACCTTCGTCGCTCTCGGCGCCTTCCCGCTTTACTTGAAGCAACCGATCGATCTCGCGAAGTAAGTTCCCGTCATCGATGGTTCCTTCCACAAGCGACGCGAACTGCGTCGGCACGACGCCTTTGGCTCGCTCGATCCAATTCAAAGCGAGCAGCGGTCGCAACGCATAAAAGTACTTCTTTCGCCGGACACGACGACCACGTAGGTAGGCCCGATACGTGTTCTCGGCCATCCGTAAGTAGTGGTAGTGCGCGGCGATTGAGTTGTACGTCGTAGGACTCAGTTCGCGCATCCTGGCCGCGCACTGTCCCTTTTCACGGTAGACGATCGGCGAATGCAACCACTCGTAAAGAGGCGGATTCGACTTTCGAAATAGCACCAGCGCCTTTCGCACGTCCCAACCGTTGACGTCCAGTTCGTCGTCGATGGGCACTTCGATCACATCCCGCTGCCGCTCAACTTCAATGTTGAGGTACCATTGCGTCGCGTGGACGTAAAGGAATCGCACATCATAGTCGCTGTCCTTCGACCCAAATCCCCACGCGCGGCTCCCTGACTCGCATGCATAAACGATGCGAACGTCATGCTCCGATTCAATTCGTGATAGTTCATTGCAGACCGCTTCGCGGACCGCCGCGTCGATGGTCGTCATGGCAACTTGCTCCAAGGCAAAAGAGATCACGCCCGCGCCAAGACTCCCGGCCGGGTTCCTCTTGGAGCCTCTCCGCCAACGCAAGGTTCGTCGCGTGTTACCGCAGTGGCGACACTAGGGGATCTTCGACCGCGCCTCGCGTGCCGCATCTAACATCTTGTCGTCGAGCAGACAGATGCCCGACAGCCATCCGGCACTCACGTATCGCTCGTTCGAAGCGATGAACGAATCAAGTTCACCTTTCAAGTGAGTCGCCGCAACGCCGCATCTTCCTAGCAGTCGAAGCAATGGGACCGCGATGAAATCCAATTCCCAAGCAGCTAGGATCAACTCCACTGTTTGAGGATTATCTCCGGTGACGCGGTGGAACGTGGCCACCGCCGCTGCTCGGACCTTGGGACTCCCACTCCGCGTTGCGTCTGCGATCGCACGCAGATTCTCGTCGCTGGGCACCTCAATCGCTTCCAATTGATGAAGCGATTTGGTAACGACCGATTCGTTTTCACGATCGAAGGAAGTTGGTTCAACGGTACTGGCTTCGCAATCCCAAAACGCGAATCCCTGATCAAAGGAATCCAATCGTTTTCGGATTCTGGGAAATCGATCCGCGACGGATCGGGAAATCGCCAGTCCACGCGCTCCGAGTGACACCAGTTCCTCGGCGATATCCGCGTGCTGGCCCGCCCATCGATCGTCCTGAAGCATGCGACCGAGCGTTTCCACCAGCGACACTCGCCCCATGTCACGATATCTGCGACAGAAAGGGGCCAGCAGTTGAATCCCCTTGGACCGGACGCGAATGTCGTCGTGCTCCAGCGCCCACACGATCATTGAACGTCGGTCTAACCAGTGTCCGCTGAGCGCATCGTAAACGTCCCAAAGAAAGAACGGTCCGCCACTACGCCTCGAATCGAAGCTTGGCAACTCAAAATCGGACTCGACCAACATACGGCTTGCCGCGACAGCGGTGACTTGCTCAACCCCGTCATCGCAACCAAGCATCATAAGGACCACCGCCGCATATTCCGCATCTCTCGTGTTGGAGTGATGCAGCAAAAAGCCGCGCCATCGTCGGGTGAGAACTTCACTCAGCCGTTTCCTATCGGCCGGACAGTACTCGACCAATGCCGCACGCAGTTCCGTAAGTGATAGGATGATCGCGCTCCGCACGCGGGAGTTCGACTCTTGATCCAGTGCGTCGAGCAACGCAGTGGCGACGCCTTGCCACTGCGTAACAAAACTGGAGAGGAGGAAGGTCGTTGCGATTCGAGTCTCCTCGTCGGGGTCCTGCATCAGACACGACAACTCTTCGGCGGCGGCGACCGCGCGATCGTAGCTGGCGCGAACGTAGCCTTCATCGTGGATGACGGACTGCTTCGGGGGAGCCAATGAGGCGAACAGTACCTTCGGCCGACCTTGGCAAAAACGCTCGACAAATCCGATGGTGAGCTGATGAAGCTCAGACACGAGCTCATATCGCTTGACCGTCTTTTCAGCCAAAGCAATCTCGATCAAGAAAGGTACGACGGCTTCGGTCGCCGAAAAGTAAGTTCCCTGATGAATGATGCTGCCCCACCATTCCTCCTCGAGTTTTTGCTGGCGCTCCGCCAGCGAGCCGAACGCAAATGCGCGGAGAACTTCCGGAAGATTGCTCGCGTTCCCATACGCGTGATGGAGGGCATTCCAATCAATTTCATCGAGAGTTGAGAGAAGCTCGGCCATTACCCTAAAGCCCATCGATCCTACTGATTTCTCGAGACGCTCGAATTCTAGCGTTCAATCACCAGAATCACGGGCGGCGAAATCACCATTTGACTGTTATCTTCTTCGCATGACACGCAGGTACTACGCACCGCAACTACCCGGTGATGGCGGATTGGTCTCACTCAGCTCGGAGGAGGCGGCGCATGCCGCGCGGGTCATGCGCGCGCAGGTCGGCGAGGTGATCACGCTCTTCGACGGCAACGGCAACGAGTCGTCGGCGGAGATCGTATCGATCAGTAAACGCGACTGCGTCTGCCGAGCGAATCCGACCGAACCGGTTGATCGCGAACCGCGATTGAAACTGCATCTGGCGATCGCGCTGCCGAAGCCGGATCGCGCAAAAGAGATGATCGAGCGACTGACCGAACTCGGCGTCGATCGATTGACCCCGCTGCGCTGCGCCCGGTCACAGCGCGCGCCTTCGCCCGGCTTGCTGGAGAAGCTGCCGCGAATCGTGATCGAAGCCTGCAAACAGTCGGGCCGCAATCGGCTACTACGGATTGATGACGTCTCGTCGTTCGCCGACTTCATTCAATTGCCTCTCGATTCTCCGCGTTGGATCGCCCACCCCGGCGGTCAGCCACTCCCGGTGAATCCGTCACCCACCGATCGCGCCATCGCGATCGTCGGCCCCGAGGGCGGATTGACGGACGAAGAAGTCACCACCGCTCAGACCCACGGTTATCAAGGTGCTGATTTGGGCCCGCGAATCCTCCGAATCGAGACCGCGGCCGCGTTCATCGCCGCACGTCTGCTTTGATTCCAGCCGTACTGTGACGCCGCCCGCCTTTATTGCCAGCGAGTCGATCGTTGTTGTCAGTCGGCCGGTGTAGAGCTTGCGACGACTATGCGAGCTTTGGGTTGTTGCGATGCCGATCTTTGTCACGCCGCGTTTTCTTGTCGAGATTCTTTCGCAGTGCTTCGGTAAGATCGATCCCCGATTGATTGGCCAAACACATTGTCACGAAGAGCACGTCGGCGAGTTCGTCGGCCAAGTCCCCCGGAGTCTCGGAGGACTTGTAGGATTGCTCGCCACGGGTGCGCGAAAGAATGCGCGCGACTTCTCCCACTTCTTCAACGAGCTGAGCGAGATTCGTCAGTTCGTCGAAGTACCGAACACCGATGGTTTTGATCCAAAGATCGATTTCGGCTTGCGCGGCGGCGATGGTCAATTCGTCGGCGTCACTCATTCGGCGTCACTCACTCCGCCAACAGCAGGTAGGTGCCGCTCTTTCCGGCGACCGCGATGTCGGTCTTTGAATCGCCATTGAGGTCTTCAACGACGATCTGGAGCCCGCAACCGACATGGCCTTCATCGATCGTGTGTCGATCAAACGATGAAGTTGCTGGGTCCCAGGTGAAGTAGTACAGACACGGCGGTTCGTTGCCACCCGCATCGTTACCATTGTGCGCGAAGTAACGCTTGCCCGTGATCAAGTCTTTGCGGCCGTCGCCGTCGAGGTCCGCCCAGGCCAGCGTGTGTGGCTGGCTGAAGCTCGAATCGATTTCGTGCTCTTTGAACGTCAGCTTTCCATCGGCTTCCGTCGCTAATTGCTCCCACCAGTAAAGCCCATACTTGTGGCCTTCGCCAACGATCACATCGTTGTCGCCGTCGCCGTCCACATCGGCGATGATCATGGGAACCGAACTGTGAAGGTCCCAGTCGGCGTGAAACGTCCACTCTTGTCCCCACGGGTCTTCGGCCGGTTGCTCATACCAGCCTTGCCCGACCATGACGTCCGTTTTGCCGTCCCCGTTGAGATCCCCGACGGCAAGACCATGGCCGTTGCCCGATCGCCCGAGGGCGTGACCCGCCAAGGAGTACTTGGCCGTATTGGGCGGCGTCTTGTTGGCCTTGCGGGCCTTTCCAGTCTCGGTCGAAGGGTTCGTCGCCTCGGGGCGTTCGACCAGCCGATACACCATCATTGGCCGGTTCTTGATCCAGCTGTTCACAATCCATTCGGGACTTCCATCGCCATCGATGTCTTCAAAGAGCTGTCCTTCGTTTTGCGAGTTTTTCGTGTCTTTCAAAAGGAATGGCTGCCACTGCTTTCCCAAACGCAGTGACTCTTTGCCGGGATTCTCATACCAATGAACTTCCGTCGAAACGAATGCCCCGGCGATCACATCGAGCCGCCCATCGCCATTGATGTCAAACAAATAGTCACCGTTGCTCTCGATGTAGCCGTTCCAGTCCTTGATGTTCCGCAGCGGTCGGGCAACCCAATCGCCGCCGCGAAACCACTGGCGACCGGCGACAAGGTCTTTGACGCCGTCGCCGTCAACGTCACCCGCCGCGATCCCCTCGTTGGCATCCAGGGCGAGCATCCGAATTGAAAACTTGACGTCGTCGGCGGCATGGCCAAACACGGGAAACATCAGGGAATACAGCAAAAGCAGGCCGCATGGGAAAAGCTTCGCGGTCCGGCCGACCACTTGGAATTTGGGAAATCGAGGTGGGCACATGAGACAACTTGGGGCAACGGGCTGGCGGGAGGGATCGACGGCTATTTTACTGCAACCGAACAAGTCCCCCAGACCATCAATGCGTTTGGGATCCCGTAAACGACAGAACTCGTAGAAAACCGGGAATTTTGGGGGCCGAGGGTCCCCATCATCTAGGAACCGCAAGCCACGCACGCCATGATGTCGCCCGGTCATCCATGCATCCCGATTCGCACCAAGGGTCGTCGTGAGTCTGTTCGCCGAATCCTCTCCGTCCACATCTGAGCCCACTGAGTCACAAGCGAACACGCATGAAACCCCGACGGTTGATGTTCAAGATGCCGACCTGGTTCTTTACTCCGAAGATCTCGCCGTCGGCGATTGTTGGACCAGCCAAGCTCGCGAAATCTCGGGTGAGGACGTCGCGACGTTTGCGAGTCTGACCGGCGATCATGATCCGCTGCACAGCGAAAACCCGGCGGCATCGCCCTACGGCAAGCCGATCGTGCATGGCCTCTTGGGGCTGAGCGTTCTCGCGGGCCTCGGTACCAACTACCCCCGGGCGGCGACGTTGACCTTCATGGGCATCGAAGACTGGCAGTTCCTCGCGCCGGTATTCTTTGGCGATTCGGTGCAAGTCCGGAATGAAATCGTCAGCCTCGAACAACATGGTCGTCGCGCAGTGAAAGTGCGATGGTTGCGGCAGCTCATCAACGACAGCGGACGGGTCGTCCAAGAAGGCCACTTTCTGACGCTGGTCGCCAATCGAGCGCGGGTCCGCAAACGGCCGCGTTAACGGAACGTCTTTTCAGTTCGTGGCTTCCTCCTTCGGACTTGGCAAACCGCGCATCTGCTGCGGACTCGATTTGAGTTGTCCCTCCAGCGCCGTTCGCACTTCCTCGCGGTACGCCGCCGGCAGCTGCCTGAGGATGCGTTCAAGCGTCTCCTCCCGCAACCGCTTCAGTTCCTCGTAGTAGTCTTGTCGCGCATCGAGTATGGACTCGCGCAGCTCTTTGCGCTCAGTCTTGCTCAACTCGAACTCTTCCGCCAAGCCGTTGACGACCCCAAAAACGTCGCCGTGCTGAGATTTGAGTCGATTGATCTTCGCGTTGAGTGACATCTTCTTGGCTTGCTCAAGCGTCAAGATGCCCTGTGCCTCAATCACCAAGTCTCCGATCAACTGGTTGTACTTCTCCATGTCGAATGACGCTTGGCCAGGCTTTTGAAGTGCTTGCATCGCCCGCATGAATTTCTGAGACGCCTCCCGAATCTCCACACGTTGTTCGACCGTCAAACCGATCGACTCCGCCAGCGCGACATCGTAGGACAGCTTCTGCAACTCCGACATGATCGATTGCATTCGCTGCATCTCCTGCATCTGTTCTTGGCTTTGATTGTTACCCGACGGAAACTTCTTGAGTTGATCCTCGCCGCGTTTGGTGAGTTCGCTGCGTTGCTCGGCTGTCAGTTCCGCATCGACCGATGACATGAGCTTTTCGTAGCCTTTGCGATACGCGTCCATGTCGAACGATCTCCCACGCCCGACGGAGGCACGCTGCATGGCATCAGTAAACTTCTGGATCGCAACCTGCACTCGTTGCCGCTTACCGGCGTCGAGACCGAACTCTTCGGCGGCCTTTGGATCCTGGAGCAACTGTTGAACCGCCATAAACCGCCCCGACATTTTTCGCATTTCCTGCTGGTCTTCTTTGGAGATGGTTTGGGCGGAGGCGGTCAGACAAACTAACAAAGCAAGTGACATCACAACCAGACGCGTTACCATCGGGATGCTCCACGGATGAGGGAAAGCGGTCGCGAGAAACAAATCGAGAACGGGTCTCGAACACTGGATCCTATCTCGTTTCGAAGGCTGTTGAAAAGCAAGGTGTCCATCGGCGTGATGGAATTCGCGAACCTTTTGCCAGCAGCATGCATCCATTGATCGGCGCTGACTTTCCTCATGGAGAACGCCGAATGCGGCCGGATAGTCGTTAGAACGGCCACCAACCCCCGCTTTGATAGCGCGATTTCAAGGCCGAGACGGGCCATTGCGGTCCCACTTCCCAGTCACTGGTCACGAGCAGCTATAATCATCAGTGACAAACGTACGCGACCTTTGGAGCCTAATTCTTTACGTGCGAGAACAACATAACGTCATTGACGACACTCCCGAACGGAGCGTCCTGGCGAGATTGATTCTTCCCGAGACTCAAGTGCCGTCGGACCCGTTGGAGGAATTGCATGGTTTGGCGACAACGGCGGGAACGCAGGTCGTCGGGGAACTGATTCAGCGACGAAGCTCCATCGAACACGGCACCTATCTCGGCAGCGGCAAAGTCGAAGAATTGCGTCTTTTGGTCGAGAAGACCAAAGCCGATGTTGTCATCTTTGATAACGAACTGACGCCCGGCCAAATCCGAAATCTTGAGAAGGCGACCGGTGCCAAGGTTCTCGATCGCACGGAATTGATCCTCGATATCTTTGCCGCCGGAGCCCGAACGCACGAGTCCCGATTGGCGGTCGAGTTGGCGCAACTTGAATACTCGTTGCCGCGACTGAAACGGATGTGGACCCACCTGTCGCGACAGGCAATGGGCGTTGGAATGCGCGGTCCCGGTGAAAAACAACTCGAAGTCGACCGTCGCCTAGCGCAAAAACGCATCCACGATCTCAAGGAAGAACTCGGCAAAGTCGAGCAGCGTCGCGAACGCCAGGTTGCATCGAGAAAAGAGGCACCCACCGTTTCTCTTGTCGGCTACACCAATGCCGGCAAAAGCACTTTGATGAACGCGATGACCGAAGCGGACGTTCACGCCGCGGACAAACTCTTCGCGACCCTCG
>JBCBLJ010000418.1:0-7182 GCA_038520195.1 Planctomycetota bacterium | reverse complement strand
GGGCAGGGCTCGTTCCAATTCGACCAGCGTCTTGTGTGTTGGATGCTTCGACGACATCGGAATGTCTCGTACGAACGCATCGATCGCGACCCGGTTGTCCCAAGAATCGTAAGGCTCCAGCAGGCCCCGCGCAACGTTCGCGTCCAATCGGTTCCGGCTCATCGCCATCGTGATCGCCGCCCGGGCAAACATGTTTAACCCCCGCATCGCGAATGTTCCGATCAGGGGAATTCGACAGGCAGCGATCCGCAAAGGAATGTAGGGGGGAGGAAACGCGCCGGTGTTGAGCAGCATGATCGATTCGAATCGCGATTTCGCACGAACGACGCTTCCCAAGCCGATCGCCCCACCCCAATCGTGCGCCAGCAGGTGGACCCGCTGAAGATCCAAATGCTCAATCAGCGCCACCAGGTTGTCCTGGTGCCTCTCAAGTCGATAATCGAATTCTGACTGGGAGGGTTTGTCGCTGTGCCCACACCCCAAATGATCGACGGCGACAACGCGGTATTGCTTGCCAAACCATTGTGCGACGCCGCGAAAGTAGTAACTCCACGTTGGATTACCATGCACGCAGAGGATCACCGGCCGATCGTCCCCCGCCGAATCGGGGGCGGTGTCACGATACGCCATCGCGTGTGAGCCGAGTCGGAAACGCTTTTCGGGAACTTCGAACGTTGCGGAAACTTTTTGCATCGAGACAGTGTCGCGATTTCGCCCCGGTGTTGGAAGTCGCCCTCGGCGCGGGCAAGATTCGTTTTTGCGCCCACGGCCGTGAAGAGGCCCAGCGATGAAGTTGCCCGCCCCTTCGATCGCCAAGCTCTTTCGTGAGGACTTTGCCGGCGAAAGCCCGATCGTCATCGATCGTGCCAAAGTCCCGCAGGCCGCCAAGGAATGGCAGCAGCGACTGGGCACGATGGAGGGGGTGCAACTCTCCCAACACCCCGGCGATCGCGATTCGCGTTCACGGACGCTGTGCCGTTTCACCATCCCCGACCCCAACAACGACATCCATTTTTGGCGGAGCGATGAACTGCGTCTGGAGTTCGATGACGAAGCTCGCCTCGTGCTCCAGTCCTACAAATACCGCAGCCCACAGCATTCCGCACTCGTCAGTGATGCCGACGAAATCAAGTCGTTCGTACGACACGTTCGCGAGCGGTACGCGAAACGCCACGCAGGTGCCAAGAAGCGTGAGAAAGTCCGCGAGTTCAAGTCGCAGGCCATCATCGCTCAAGTCAGAAAGCTGGCCAAGGAAGAACAATTTGACTTTGCGACGACCAACGACACCCAGAAACTAAAACTGTTCGTCAAGCTTTCGAAACAGCATCTGATCGAAATCGATGTCCCGTTCACTCGCTTTGAAAAAGCCCTCCCGAAGCTGCGCGACACCATTCAATCGCTGCGTGAACTGTACGCCGAAGGTCTCCGTTTCAAGATCGCCCCCATCGGCCACTTGCCCTGGGACACAAAATGGATCGAGCACGATTCGTTGGAGTGAGCCAGTTCCGTCACTGGAGAAGGGAACCACTAAACACACCAAACACACGAAATGAAGCCGGGAAAGGGGAACACTAATCGACGCTAATCTTCACTAATGGGAACGAAGGAGGGAAAAGATCATGAGACCATTCCCCCGTTTCCGTCACGGGAGAAGGGAACCACGAAACACAACAAATGGGGAGGCGAGAAAGGGGAACACTAATCTTCACTAATGAGAATGAAGGTGGGAGAACATCATGGGACCATTCCCAGTCGCTCTTTTCAATCACCGTTCCCGACTCCGAACACTTCCATGAGTGAAGATGAGCATTCCCTTTCATTCCTCCACCAGCCTACCTCTTTAGTCTCTTTTGTGTGATTCGTGTATTTCGTGGTCATCTTTCGGTCCTCTGTCTTCTGCCCCATTAGTGATGATTAGCGCCGATTAGTGTTCCACCTTTCCCCGTCCACATTCCTTCCCCGCCATCCGCCCACGCTTCCCTTTCGCATGTTTCGTGTATTTCGTGGTTCACCCCCATCCCTCACGACTCCCACTCGCATTAGTGATGATTAGTGCCGATTAGTGTTCCCCCATCCCCGCTCCCTCACCAGCGTCTCCACTCAACCCAGAATCCAAATTGTCCGTTCGCATTGACGCCCAAGAACTCATCCAGCTACTCGACCGCACACCACACGAACAGAACGTGATGCTGGTCGGTCGGCATGGGATCGGCAAGTCACAGATCATTTCCGAACACTACGGCCAACGTGGCATCAAGGTGGTCGCGTTCTTCCTCGGCCAGATGAGCGATCCTGGCGACTTGATTGGTCTGTTGCACAAAGACGAGGCGACGGGCCGCTCGGAGTTTCTTCCGCCCTATTGGTGGCCCGCCGACGAACCGATCGTGTTGTTCCTGGATGAACTGAACCGTGCTCGGCCGGAGATCCTGCAATCGGTGATGGAGCTGGCGCTCAACAAGACGCTGGCCGGAAAGCAACTTCCTGAAGGCAGCGTAATCATTTCGGCGGTCAATGAAGGCGATGAGTATCAGCTCACCGATCTCGATCCGGCGCTGGTGTCACGATTCAATCTTTACGAGTTTTCGCCGACGGTCGAAGACTGGTTGCTGTGGGCGGAGAAGCACCACATCGACGGGCGGATCACCGCATTCATTCAAAAGCAACCTCATTTCCTCGATGGACTGGGCGTCAATGACGCCGGTGATGAAGTTCTTTCGGGACTGGCAAAGACGCCGGATCGTCGCGGCTGGACGCGTGCGTCGGCGTTGATTGAGGGCGTGGAGTCCATCGATGCATTGCATTTGAAAATGATCGCGGGCGTGGTCGGATCGAAAGCCGCGACGGCGTTTCGCAAGAGTCTTGCGACACCGCTGCCGGTGTCGCCTGGCGACGTCTTGTTGGATTTCTCGAAACAGCGAGCCAAACTCAACAAGATGTCGCTCGGCGAGTTGCTGATGCTGAACGAGCAATTATTGGTTTGGATCTGCGGCGAGAAATGCCCGCAGGGCGGCGAAGACAAGGCTCGCGGCGGTCTGCTCAGCTACGTCAAACTGCTGCGGAAACGGAAACTCGATGAGTCCGTCGCGCACCTGGTTTCCCAGGTCGGCAAACCAAAGTACGCCGAGGCGATGGGCTTTATCTCGGAGTCAATCGAGTTGACGGAGATGTTCACGTCCTACATGGAAGGCATCCGCGTCGAATGAGTCCGCCAGCTTCGCAAGCACCGGCACGCGAGCGAATCACGCAAGTCGTCGAGGGTTGGTTTTTGACCGAGCCGTTGTTGTTCGCGGCTTGGACGTTGCACGAGGTGACGGAGCAACCGTCGATCGAGACGATTCGCGTGGGCGGGGGAAAGATCGAGTTCAACCCAGCCTTCATCGCTGGCTTGAAGCGCGCGGACTTGAAAAGCGTGTTGACGTTCGAGGCGATGCGGATTCTGCTCGGTCATCCTTACGCGCGTCGGCAGCGCAACGCGGAGTTGTCGTACACGGCAAGCAACATCACGGTGCAAGAGTGTTTGCGGACGCCATTGCCAATGCCGCGAGCCAATGAGATTTTTGGCGAAGAAGGATTCGACGAACAATACTTCGAGTTCTACTACCGCGAGCTTTCGGAGCGTGCTCAGGACGAACCCGACGAATCACCGCCCGGCGGAAGGGAAGAAGTGGACGAGCAGAGTGGCGAAGACGGGGCGGGGCGGGGAAGGGAAGAGCAGGGCGGTGACCCCGATGACAGCGAGCCTACCACAGACAACGGCGAGCCTGACACAGAGGATGGTGAGCCTGCCACAGAGGACAGCGAACCATCGCAAGAGGACAGTCCGTGGTCACCTGACACATCTCCCGCCGACACATCGGCCTACAGTGACGCCGGGCAAGTCGGATTGCAAAACACAGCGAATTGGGACGCCGATGATTTGTTGCAGGATGAGATTCACGCGGCGGTGCAGGAGGCAGCGGAAAACGAGGGCTGGGGTTCGGTGCCGGGTCACGTTCAAGAGAAGTTGATCGCGAACCTGCAGCCGAAGCTGGACTATCGCGGGGTGCTGCGGAACTTTCGGCAGAGCGTGTTGTCGGTGCGACGCAACTTGACGCGAATGAAGCCCAGTCGTCGTTATGGGTTCGCGCAGATGGGCAGTCGTTACGACTTCACGACGAAGTTGCTATTCGCCGTGGATGTGTCCGGGTCGATGGGCAAACGAGATCTGGAGCGGGGCTTTTCGGTGGTGAGCAAGTTCTTTCGTTACGGCGTCGAGTCAGTGGATGTGCTTTGGTTCGACACGCAGATTCAGGGAGACGCGGTGACGCTGCGGCGAGCCCGAAGTGAGTTTCAAATCAGCGGCCGAGGCGGCACCGATTTCGCGCCGGTCCTGTCTTACATCGACGAGCACCGAAGTTATGACGGGCTGATCATCTACACCGACGGCTACGCCGCCGTGCCGCCCAAACCCAAGAACCAACGCACAAGAGTGCTCTGGCTATTCAAAGACGAAGCCACCCACAACAAGATGCAAGCCGGCCTCAAAACCATCGGCCGCGCCGCGTTCCTGATAACGTCCGGGCGGAACCCATAACGCCCCGTCTACTTTCGTGTTTTTGGCGTGTTTCGTGGTTCCTTGCCCGACTCTTTCGTCAGCGCACCACTGCGCCACAATGACTCGATGTGGTAATCGAACCAAATGGGCCGATAGAGGTTGATCATTTCGGTTCGCCTGTGGCCGAGGCCTTCGATTTCGAGGTAGGTGTGGTCGATCTTTTGGTCGAGCAAGGCGTTGTGAAAGTCTCGGATCGTGGGCAAGTGTCCGCCGTCCTTGGTTCCGCAGGCGATTTGAATCCTCAATCCTTCGCGGATGCGCTTTTTGTTCTTTGCGAGTAAAAAGTAGACATCGTTCTCCTCGTAGACCTTGCGATCGGTGCCGAGATACGACATCGGATAGTCTTCGGGATTCGAAGGGTCGAGGGCTTCGAGCAAATTCGGGACGTTGCCGGCTTGGCAAAACAGCGAGCAAAAAATCTCCGGATACTTCACCGCCAGACGCGTCGAACCGCGACCGCCCATCGAAAAGCCCTCGATGCATCGCGCGTTACCGTCTGGGATCGTTCGATACGTCTGGTCAATGAAGGGGATCAACTCCTTGATGAAGATTGATTCGATCGGGAACCGACCGTCAGCTGAATCCTTATAGAACGTGCTGTGTCCCCCATTGGGCAGCACCATGATCACGGCGGGCCAGCGACCGCTTTGAATGCCCTCGTCGAGAACCTCGATGCTCTGGAAACCGGTGAACTCGTTGCCCCCGTTGCCGTGCAAGTTGTAAATCACGGGAAAACGCTTCGTCGGCGAAGACTCGTACTCGTCGGGCAGGTAGATGCAATAACCGACCTCACGGCCCGCCAGCTTGCTTTCGAACGTCAGGTGCTGCGTCCGCCGCGGCAGCCGCTTGTCGCCCATTTCATTCACCCAAGTGATCGCTGGTGGGCGGCCCTTTTTCTTGGCTTGCTGCTTCGCAGCCTGTGCGAACAAGTCGCCGGCGAATGCAAAAAGCAGAACAGCGGTGACAAGAGTTGTGATGCGATTCATAACGCTGCCCATACGAGTCAAGGTTTCGTGAGGGAAGTCTACTCGAACATCACGGTGGCCGCGTTCAAGCCGCCTCACAAAAAACTCAACTTATCGGTTGACTTTCCGAGATACACCGCCGATACTCAACCACATGGTTGACAAAACAATCCTGCTGGATGCGACGTTCCGAGCGCTCGCCGATCCGACTCGCCGTTCGATGCTCGAAGCACTCCGCGGCGGCGAGCGATCGATCGTCGAGTTGGCGGAACCGTTCGACATGAGTCTCGCCGGTGCCGCCAAGCACGTCCAAGTGCTTGACCAAGCCGGGTTGATCACACGACGGAAAGAAGGCCGGACACAGTTTTGCCAGCTCAATGCCAAGAGGTTGCGGGAGGCCCATCAGTGGCTCGACCGTTACTCGCAGTTCTGGACCGCGCGTCTGGACAAACTTGAATCACTTTTAAGCGACGAAAGAAATCAGGGGAAGAAGAAACGATGAACGATCAAAACGGATTCGCGAAACTGACTTCGCCGACGAAGCTCGAAATCACTCGGTTACTGCCAGCGTCTCAGCGGCGCGTCTGGGACTACTTGGTTGATCCCGAACTGCGGAAACTCTGGTTTTGCGCGGGGGAAACGGGAAGCGGACCTGGCGAACCGTTCGTCATGGACTTTGACCACAGCCGTCTCTCGACACAGCAACCACCTGAAGGCATCGAGTGCGGTGATCCGATCACGATGCATGGCATGATCGTTACCTTCGATCCGCCCAAAGAGCTATCGTACAACTGGCCGGATGAGAGCGACGGACCCGGAACGCTTGTGACGATCCGCCTGAGCGAACGAGACGGTGCCACCGAACTTCATCTCACCCACGAACGGCTGACCGGTCCCGAGTTCCGAACCAGCGCCTCGGCCGGATGGCACGCTCACCTGGATTTGCTGGTCGATCTTGCGAGCGGAAACGAACCAAGGGACTTTTGGGCACACTATGCGCAACTTAAAAGCGGCTATGCCGCTCAAGTTGATCAGCCCGCGTGATCGTATTTTTCAACCAAACGCCGAATGCGATAAATCGCATGACACTCGATGGCGACGCAGATCCCAAAGGGAATCGCGGCGAAGAGAAATCCGAGAATGGCCGAGACAAGATGCGCTCGGTCCAGGGACCATGCAAAACCCGATTGAGAAAAGCCAAACAGCGTACCGAAGACTAAGAACTGAATCGCGTTCATCACCCGCCGATGAATCAGGTTCGAAGCAACGTCGCCATCTCGTCCCGCACGTATCAGTTGATAGTCCGAGTACTCCAATCGAAACCCGAGTTGGAGTTCCTTGCCGAACGAGTCAGGGATGTCCTCTTCGGGTATCACCTCAAGGTACTCCGCGAGCGCGCGATACAGTGCTCGGATTCTGCGAATGCGTACCCAGGCCCAGAACCCGAAGAGTCCCGCCGTCCCGCCAGAAAAGACTGGCGCTTCCCCTGCACGGATTGCGAAGAGGGCCATCACCAAACAGTACAAGCCGATGCTCACAAGGAAAGCCGTGAAAACCCTTCGCTTTGAATCGATACTCCGCACAACCAAGCGATAGTTGGAACTGTGCAGAAGCTGGTTTTCG
>JBCBLJ010000409.1:0-7273 GCA_038520195.1 Planctomycetota bacterium | reverse complement strand
CGTATCGTGGTGTAGCGCCGCTCGGCCCGACACGATTTCACCCTGCCACGGGTGCGCGAAACAGAGCAGGCAATAGAATGTGACGCCGAGCGAGAACAGATCGACCCGTTTGTCGGTTTGGCGGCGGCGCACGATTTCCGGTGACATGTAAAGCGGTGTCCCGGTGCGGTTACCGGGCAACATGTACGGCGTCTCCGCCGGCACCGTCAGACCAAAATCGATCAGCTTGACGTCCGCCGTGTCGGGCAAACAAATGAAGTTCCTCGGACAGATGTCGCGATGGATGAATCCCATCTGGTGCACATACTTGAGCGCTTCGGCCATCGATCGGATCAGCATCAAACGTCTTCCGGTGACGTGCTCTTCCTGCTTCTTGACGATGATGTTTTGCATACTCGGCCCGGCGATGTATTCCATGACAATGACGGGCTCGCCACGAGTCGATGTTCCGATCTCGTAGGTATCGACCACATTCTTGTGGTCCATCTTGAGCGCGATTTCGCCTTCGCTGGGTTTGTTCAGTTTCTTGAAGCGTCCTTCGAACAGCTCGACCTTTTCCGGGTCGTTGATCTTCACGCCCACCAGTTGATCGTTTCGTTCCAAGTCTTTGGCGACAAAGAAATGGGCCATCGTGCCGGTGACGCCGGTTCGCTGACGCGAAAAACGTTTCTCAACATCGATACGACCCGCAGACTTTTTGCCGCCGCCGGCGAATGCTGATTTGACGGAGTCGAATAGGCCCATGTCAGGCTTACTTCCCGCAGTAGTCGATGGCTCGGGCGATCTCGGTCTTCAGATTCTTTCTTTCGACGATCCGGTCGATGTAACCGTGCTCCAGCAAGAATTCGCTCGTCTGGAAACCTTCGGGCAATTCGATTCCGATGGTCGCCTTAATGGTTCGCGGTCCGGCAAAACCGATCAAGGCCTTGGGCTCGGCGAACACCAGGTCTCCCAACGACGCGAAGCTCGCCGCGACGCCCCCCATGGTGGGATTGGTCAGCACGCTGATGAACAGTCCGCCGGCGGCATCGTACCGAGCCAAGGCGGCGCTGACCTTGGCCATCTGCATCAACGAGAGGATCCCCTCGTGCATTCGCGCGCCACCGCCGCTGGCACTGATGATGATCAACGGCAAATCATGCTCGGTCGCGTGTTCGACCAATCGCGTCAAGCGTTCGCCGACGACCGAGCCCATGCTGCCCATAATAAAAGCACTGTCGGTGACCGCGAGAGCGACGCGGCGGGCACGGATCATGCCGACACCGGTGACGGCGGCGTCGCTCAGTCCGGTCCGCGATTGCTCGCCGACCAGTCGTTCGGCGTAACGCTTTCGGTCCTGAAATTCGAGCGGGTCCGTCGGCCGGAGGTGATCGTTCAACTCCTCAAACGTTCCCTCATCGACCACCTGTTCGATCCGGTCAGTGGCCGAGACGTAAAAGTGGTGCTCGCACTTGGGACAAACGTTCTGACGCTGCTGCACCTCTTTCTTGAAGATGGTGTTCACGCAGCCGGGACACTTTAGCCATAGCCCCTCGGGGACACCCCGTTTCTTGGGCGGCTCTTGCGCTTCCCCGTCGGGTCGCGCGTCGGATGGAGAGTCGAGTGCAGACATGCCGTTAGTCTAGCCCATCACCCGAAAGTTGCTCACCCCTAATCGTAATTCGCGACGTGCCGGTCTCTTTCGATTTCAGCCACAAATCGCGTTTCGCTCCGTCGTCATACGGCAGCTCCACAGCTATTCTCTTGAGAATCCCTCCCCCGCTGCCGAGCCGCCGAAAAATGCATCCCCGCCGAAACAAATCTGCCGCCCCAAGAGGCTCCTTCGCGATCCTCGCCGCCTGCTTGGTAATCACGACCTCGGGCGCGACCTTCTCAGCCGAGCGCTTTATCGAGACCGAAAGCTTCAATGATCTTGGTGGCTGGAAGTTGGATACCCAGTTTATTCAGCAAATGGGATCGCCATACCTGATGGCGCATGGCCTGGGGACACCGGTGCCAGACGCGACCACCGAGTTCGACATCGATGCCGCGGGAACGTACCGAGTCTGGGTTCGCACTTTTGACTGGGTCGCTCGCTGGGAGGCCGCCGAAGCACCGGGCAAGTTTGAGGTCGCACTTGATGGCAAGCCACTCGCCAAAGTGTTTGGCACCGAAGGCAAGGCTTGGTCATGGCACGACGGCGGCACGATCGAACTCGCCGCAGGCACGCACTCGCTCGCGCTGAAAGACTTAACCGGCTTTAACGGTCGCTGTGATTGCCTCTACCTGACGACCGAACTGGATGACAAGCCGCCACCGCAAAGCGACGTCCTTTCCGTTTGGCGTCGTGAGCAGCTGGGACTTGACGAGGAACCCGTCGAGCGCGGCCCCTATGATCTCGTCGTCGTCGGCGGAGGTTACGCCGGTGTCGCGTCGGCACTGAGTGCCGCGCGGATGGGATGCCGTGTCGCCCTCATTCAAGACCGCGGCGTCCTGGGCGGAAATGGATCGAGCGAAGTCCGAGTTTGGGCCAAGGGCAACATTCGACGCGGAAAGTACCCACGGATTGGAGAGATCGTCGAAGAGTTTGCCGACAAGGCGACCAAGTCACCGGGCACCTATGAAGAGTTCGGCGATGCGCACAAAGAATCCGTCGTCCGCGCCGAACCCCAGATCGATCTCTGGCTCAACCATCACGCTTTCGCCGCCAAGATGGACGGAAACAGCATCGTTTCGGTCGATGCGTTTAGCACCAAGACGGGCGCTATCGTCCGCATGCTCGGCGATCGGTTCGTCGACTGCACCGGTCATGGTTGGCTCGGCAAATGGGTCGGCGCCGAGAGCGACATGGCACCCGATGGCCGCATGGGAATGAGCAATATGTGGGCTTGGGATGAAACCGACGCCCCCACGACGTTTCCGGAAACACCCTGGGCGCTCGATCTCGAAATGATGGACTTTCCCTATCCTCGCGATCATCACGGGCAATGGTTCTGGGAAAGCGGTTTCGACAAAGACGCCATCGGCGACGCCGAAGGCATTCGCGACTGGAATTTGCGGGCCGTCTTCGGAGCCTTCAACGCGATGAAGAATCGAGACGGCGCGGAGGATCACCAAAACGCCATTCTCACCTGGGTCGCCTATGTGGGCGGACCGCGCGAAAGCAATCGACTGCTCGGCGATGTGATCTTGGAGCAAGACGACATCATCGCCAAACGGGAGTTCCCCGATGGTTGCGTGCCGAGCACCTGGTCCATCGACCTGCACTACCCAAAAGACGAGTACGCCAAAAAGTACCCCGATAATCCCTTCATCAGCAAAGCCGTGCATGACCGCCGCGTCGACCGAATGTATGGCTATCCCGTCCCGTATCGCTGCTTTTACAGCCGCAACATCGACAACCTCTTCATGGCCGGCCGCAACGTCAGCGTCAGCCACGAAGCACTCGGGACCGTCCGTGTGATGAAAACCTGCGGCATGATGGGCGAGGTGGTTGGTAAAGCCGCCTCACTCTGCGTGCTGCATGACTGCTCCCCGCGAGACGTCTATGACAAACACCTCGACGAGCTGCTTCAGCTGCTCGAACTGCCCGGGAAGGCTCGTCGAAGCACGCCTTCGGCTGAAATCACCATCGACCCCGGCGCCCTGCCTCGCGCCGCGGCCTGGGGTCCGATCGACGGGCTCGATCCGGCCAAACTCGCCGGCGTCGTGATCGACGACCGCGACGCGGAAACCAAAGGCGAATGGACGTCCGGACGAACGAAACGCAAGTACGTCTCCTACGGCTATCGCTACGCCAGCCCAGGAAGCGGTGCCGAAGCAACGTACTCCTGGAAAGCCGAGCAGACAGGGACCTACCGCATCGGCCTTCGCACCGCACCCTTCGACAACCGCTCCAAAGACGGTCCCGTCGAAGTCAAAGTCGATGGGACATCATCGCAGCACCGCGTGAACTATCAGGGCTCCGAAGACGGCGAATTTGTCGAGGTCGTCACCGTCGAGGTCCCAGCCGGCGGTGAGATCCAAGTGATCGTTCAAACCGCCGCGCCCGACGGCGAAACGGTCTCCGGGCTGATTCACCTCGACGCCGTCCAGTTCCTCAAAGTCGAGTGACGATCGTAACAGTCGTCCCAAGTTTGACGACAGTGATTGGCGGTCACCCGCTTCAGATCGGAATCCAATTGTCACTCGGTTCGACGCGACTAGGCTCTGTCTGAAAGTCGCGCGAGCGGCAACGGCTTCGCGAGTCCATCGTGCGTTTCACCCTCGCGTTGACGCCACGATGTCTTCGCGGCTGAAGCCCCGTTCGGGCCAACGCGGAGGCTGCGACCGTCACGTCGCCCAAACTCGCGTCATTCATTCAACCGTGAGGTTCCCGTGCGCCCGTCTCGCAAAACAAAATCGCGCCCCCGCCCCCATTGGACGCCCAGTTCACTCGAGCAACGTCTGATGCTCGCCGCCGATGCCGGCGCGGCGCTCGACTCGGGCCAAGACGTCGCCGCGACGGACGCATCTGCCCAATCGACACGCACGCAAGTCGAGCGGATCGTTTTCGTCGATGCCTCCGTCGAAGAATTGGCGGCGGTCGAGCCAACCATCGCCGCCGACGCCGAACTTGTTTTGCTTGACGCCAATCGCGATGGGCTCCGCCAGATCACCGAGCACTTGCGAGCTCGCCGTGAGGTACGCGAGGTACACGTCGTTTCACACGGCGCCGCCGGCAGGGTTCGGCTCGGAAATGTCGAACTGAACGCGACGAACCTGACGGATCATGCGAGTCAGATTGGCGCTTGGTCCGATTCGTTTCACGCCGAGACGGATCTTTTGTTTTACGGATGTGATCTGGCCGCTGATTCGAACGGACGAGAGTTGGTCCGAAAGATCGCAAGACTATGTGGCGCCGATGTCGCGGCCTCCACCGACCGCACCGGTAATGCGGCCCAGCGGGGCGACTGGCAACTCGAATACCGCGTCGGCGATGTGAACGCCGGAATCGCGCTTTCGCGAACGGCGTTGGAAGGCTACACGGGGCACTTGGCGATCGAGATCAACGCGGCCGGCTCCACCGGTGACGAGATCATGGAGCTGCTCATCGACGACCAAGTCGCCGCCACGTTCAATGTCAGTGCCGGTGCCGACAACGGTCAATTCCAAAGCTACTTCGCGTCCATCGATGGAGTTGACGTCAATCGAATCGGCGTCCGGTTCGCGAACGATTTGTATCTGCCTGACCAGGGCATTGATCGCAACTTGCGGGTCAATTGGATTCGCGTTGACGGTGTCCAGTATGAGACGGAGGCACCGAGCGTCTTCTCCGATGGAACGTTTGTCGAAGGTGTCGGAATTCAAGGCGGCAATTGGCAATCCGAGTATCTGCATGCCGGCGGGACGTTTCAATACGCTTCGCAACAACAGGGTTCATTGATTGAGATCGTCGCGCGGGGCGAAACCGGCGATGAAAGCATGGAGCTAAGGATCGACGGCAATCCCGTGCAGATTTTCACCGGAGTGTCGCCCTCTTCGGCAACGTACGTCTTTCAAGCCAACCAGTCGGTGACGGCCGATCAAATTCAGGTTGCTTTCATCAATTCGTTCTATGTGCCTGAAGTCGGGTACGACCAGAACCTGTACGTCGACCTGATTCGGATCGACGGCGTGACCTACCAAACCGAAGACCCTTCGACGTTCTCGACGGGCACATGGAATCCTGGTGTCGGCGTCGTGCCGGGTAACTACCAAACCGAAATCTTGCACGCCGACGGCTATTTTCAATACGGCGGAAGCGGCTCCCAGCAATCCACGTCCATCGCCTTCAGCTCCGACAACTTCATTGTCCGCGAAGACGTCGGGTCGGCCGGTTTGACGGTCGTTCGAAGCGGCGACCTCAGCCAGGCTTCGAGCGTTGACTACTTTGTTCAGGGCGGCTTCGCCGTTGCGGGCCAGGATTATCAACCGGTAAGCGGACGGCTGGACTTTGCGGCGGGTGAAAGCAGCAAGACGTTTACCGTCCCGATCATCAACGATGGCACCCCGGAAGGCACCGAAACGTTCACGGTCGAATTGAGCAACCCCAGTGGTGCGCAGCTCGGCGTTGAGCGAACAACCATCGTCACTATCAACGACGACGACATTGTGAATCCGCCGGGCAGCTTGAACATCCAAGTCCCCAGCGGCTTCAACGTACAGCGTATCGCCGGCAACGTGAACTTCGCGGGCCCGACGGCATTGAAAGTCGCCAACGATGGCCGCGTCTTTGTCGTCGAAAAATTCGGCAGCATCTACGTCGTCGAAAACGGCCAGCGGGTCGATACACCGTTCCTCGACTTGACCAGCGAAGTCTACTCCGTCGGTACCTCGCAAGGACTTGCCGGTTTTGCGCTCGATCCGAACTTCGACTCCAACGGCTACGTCTACGTGCTCTACACCGCGTCCGAAAATGGCGTGCGGTTCGGTCGACTGGAACGGTACACGGTCAGTTCATTTAACCGCAATCAAGTCGATCCCAATTCACGCCGAATCTTGATCGGTAACAATGCCTCCGACGGATTCCCCGATGGTGGCGACATTCACCTGGTCGGCGACCTCAAATTCGGCAACGACGGCTCGCTGCTGATCAGCTACGGGGATGCCGCGGGCAACAACAACATCTCCGCGGCATTCAACGCGCAAAACCTCGACAACCTCGGCGGCGTGATCGCACGAGTCAATCCGACCAACGGGCAAGGCTACGCATCGAATCCGTTCTACACGGGTAACCCGAACGATGTGCGATCGAAGATTTGGGCCTACGGACTTCGCAATCCCTATCGATTCGAAGTCGCCGATGACGGCAGCACCAACCCCAACGATGGAAATCCCGGCACGCTTTACATTGGCGACGTGATGTTCATGAACTCCGAAGAGTTGAACATCGCCCGCGGCGGCGAGAACTTCGGCTGGCCGTACTATGAAGGCTTTAATCGATTCACCGGAACGCCCCCGGCTCAGAACTACACGTTCCCCGAAGTCGCCTACGCCCGCTCCGACGCCCGCACGTCGATCGCCGGCGCGATCGTCGGTGACAACGGGTTCCCCAGCGGCTTTGCGGGCGACTACCTGCACGCCGATTTCACCAACGGCTGGATCCGTGCGTACAACCGTGACGCCCAAGGGAACCTCGACGATGGTCGCGGCTTCGCCACCGGCGCGTTCGGCATCACCGATTTGGAATGGGATCCAACGACCGGACAACTCTACTTCGTCGCGCTCAACCAAGCTGCTGGATTTCGAGGCGAGTTGTACGCCATCAACTATT
>JBCBLJ010000916.1:0-3146 GCA_038520195.1 Planctomycetota bacterium | reverse complement strand
TGTTCGCGACAATCTTCCGCAGAAAGGCCCGGGTTCGTTCGGCATTCCCAAGAGGCAACGCCCGATCGGAGGCGGCCTCAAGAAGTGATTGTTGGACAACCCCCGATTCATCGATCTTGCCGGCGAAACGCTGATCGGTCTCCGCCCGAACTAAAAATTCAAGGTAGGGGCGATATCGCTCGAGTTGATCTGAGTCGGTCAAGTCACCCATGTTGACGTCGCTTCGCATCGCAACCACGAGAAACCCCTGCATTGGAGTCGTTAAATCGGTCGGGCATTGCCACTTGCTACCGACCTAGGCGGCGAGACAGCGACGGTGGTGCGGAGATTCTCATTTTTGTTGAATGAATCTCGGTGAAAAGCCCGTCGAAACAGAAATGCTCTTCCGTCCAGGAAAAGGTCACGAAGAGAGTCGGGCGGATCGACGATCGAGTGACCTCGCTATGCCGTGCAGGCATTTTCGACGGGCTCGGGTAGCTCGGCGACGACTTCCGCCGAGTTCTCTTTCCACCAGTTGGTGGCACGCTTCCAAGTCCACTCTTCTTCGGCAATGCAATGACGCAGCGCGCACTTGAGCTCATCGGCAGACTGGAACCTTTGCTCGGGTTCCTTCGCGAGGCACTGCGCCACAACGCTCGCGAGCGACCGAGAAACGTGAGCAGGCAATGGCGGCGGGGCCTTGCGGGCGTGCGCCATGATGACTTCCAGAGCCGTTTTTCCGGTGAACGGGATTTCGCCGGTGAGCAGATAGTGCATCACGATGCCGAGCGCGTAGATATCACTGCGGGGATCGACCGTCTCGCCGGATGCCTGTTCGGGCGGCATGTACGCGGGAGAGCCCAAGATGACATTCTGCTGGGTGATCTCAACGTCCGAGGGGTGCGTCTCGACGGATCGAACCAGCCCGAAGTCGAGGACTTTGACCACATCGTGTTGACGGCCAAGCTGAGTGATGAACAGGTTGGCGGGCTTGATGTCGCGGTGAACAAGCCCATCGGCGTGGGCTTCGCTTAACGCGTCGCAAACCTGCTGAATGAGGTGATTCACGCGCTCTTCTGGCAGAGGACCGTGCCGTTCGACGAGTTGCTGTAAGTTGATTCCCGGCAAGAACTCCATCACGTAGTAGAACGTCCCGTCGTCGGTATGGCCGTAGTCGTAGATGTCGACGGTATTCCAATGACGCAGCCGAGCCGTCGAACGAACCTCTCGTTCGAATCGCTTCAAGACATGAGGATCGCCCGCCTTCTCAGGTCGGATGATTTTGATCGCGCAACGTCGTTTCAACAGCAGGTGCTCGGCCTCGTAGACTTCGCCCATGCCCCCGGCCCCGAGCAAGCGAGTGAGGCGATACTGGCCGAGTTGCTTCGCCTGATGCGCCTCCGCCCGCAGCGTGCGAATGGTCCGAACTCCGTACGTCGCAATGACGGCCGAGACGGCGCTGGATAAGAACGTCACCGGAATCGCATCCGAAAAACGTGGATCGAGCAGCAAATCGCGAAACGGCTGAGACATCATCCAAGCGACGGCCGTCGCCGCCATCGGCCCCAGAGCCATCGGGACGATGACGCGCATCGCTCGCATCCAACTATTGGGAATGAATAGGGCGTACGTGAAGATCAGCACGACCCACGGTCCGTTTGCCCTGGCCACGAACCCGATTTCAGCGGCCTCGATCAGCATCGTGAGCGTGAACATGAAAAACAGCAGCGAGGTGCCGCCGAAAACCAACCACTCCCCCAGCCGAAGCTTCCAACCCGTCCATGGCTTCGACGCATGCGTGACAGCGATAAACAGTGCCAGCATCGAGGTCACAGTGACATGCGTCGTGGTGACCCAAGACGAGAGGGTGCTGGGGGCCGTCCCGAAAAGCAAACCGTACAAGAAAAAGACCGCGGTTCCGGCGAACAGTAGCATCGCGGCGATCCGGAGCCGCGAGAAAACGACGACATCCATCTGGTCGGACAACTCGTGCCCGCTTCCGGTCAGCAGTTCGACCATGCACCGGCGACTTTTGCTGGTGTCTCCCGATGCCACGTCAGAGGCAGAAAACGCGGATACATCGCCAGCCCCGACGTCCAGCGTCACGTTGATCGAGTCTCGAGCGGTGTCGGCATCGGCCCGCCCGATTTCGCTGGTTACCGCGAGTCTCGGATCCAAAGGTGTCGATGCGTCCACGCTCAGTTCTCTACGACTTGTGATTGGCTTGGGCTGAATCCTAGGCACGGCGGCACTCTATGCTAGCTGCACGCACGTCAACCGAAAAGGAATCGCGAACCGGTCCGGTGACGCAGCCGGCCACCAGTCCTTACCCGGCAAAACGAAGAAACTGTGGATTGTTGCGATCATGAAGCAGTTCACCTTGGAACCGTCCTTCGGGGTACCCGCATCCGCCAGACGGTTCGTCGCATGCATTTGGTTACTGGCGGTTCAGACAGCAGCAAGGGTACGGACATCCGCGATTCGATCCGACACTTTTCGGTCGTTTGTGATACCGACTCTCTTTCAACTCCCGGGTCATCGCGTGACGTTCTCGTTCGTGCGGCTGACATCTCGTGGCTTGGTTTCGGACGTGAAGAGGCGCGAATCTGTTTTGCTTTCATCTGCCGTTTCACGGCATCTGTCGAGCGAGTGTCAAATCCGTCTTGGTGTTTTTTTCGCACTTTCCTAAACTCCAGATAGCGCGGAGCCGACGGGTCGGTTCTGTTTCACGTTTCAGGAAGAAACACCATGCACCTGCGAGCGGCGTCACTGGACGCAGACTCGCAGAAGAGGACGGAGGGAACCGATGCCGGGCGAATCTTTTCGATTCATCCACGCGAGCGACTTTCACTTGGAAAGACCGCTCGGCGATTTGGATGAACTGCCTCCGCCGCTACGCGACTCTCTTGCGTTGGCCCCCCAAAACGCGGTGACCGCCGTCTTCGACGCGGCGTTGGCAGACAACATTGATTTTTTGGTGCTTACGGGTGACCTCCTTCATCCACAGGGGGCCGGTCCTTACGGCATGAACTTGCTAATGGAGCAGTTTGACAAGCTTCATGACGCGAAGAAGCCGGTTTACTGGGCGGCCGGTACGGTCGACGATCCAGACAAGTGGCCCGAAGCGTGCGCAATGCCGCCCAACGTCACACTCTTTCCAAAAGATC
>JBCBLJ010000365.1:0-7907 GCA_038520195.1 Planctomycetota bacterium | reverse complement strand
TCGGGGCGTCGCTTTCGAATCAGATCGATCAAGCGGTTTCGAGCGATTCGAAACAACCATGCACGAAAACGACCACGCTGCTCATCGGCGTGCCAGCGCTGCACCGACCGCGCGAGCGGAATGAGTGAGGAGTTGGCGGCGCTCGGCAATGTGATGGCGCCGGATTCTCTGGCCGCAGAGTTGGAAGTCGAGCACCGACGAGAGCTATTCCGCACCGCGGCGGTGCTCGTTCGGGATGAAGTGCAGCCATCGACGTGGGCTGCGTTTTGGCGGACCTACGTGGACGGTTTGACCACCGAGCAAGCCGCACAGGAGTTGGGTGTCACGGTCGGCACGGTCTACATCGCACGCAGCCGAGTGCTTCATCGGCTGCGTCAACACATCGAATCTTGGGAGTCCGACGATGCGTGATGTTCCGTCCTTTATCCTCGATCTCTTGCACGAGCCGCCCGGCAGTGACGAATACGAGCGTGCAAAACGCGAACTCGAGACGCAGCCGGAGTATGGGCCGCTGCTCGAAGAGGCGGCGCTCGGCGGTGCACAGTGGTGGGGCGAAGCCAGGGAGACCTTGCGTGAGCGCGGTGTTCCGGCTCCCACCGGCGATCAGCCCACCACCGTCAGTGCGCTTGCCGGTGATGAAGAAACGAAAGGCGACGAGGAGCCCGACGGCGACGGACTGGCGTTTCTCGATCCGCCATCGCACCCCGAATTGCTCGGTCGGTTCGGCCGCTACGAGATCGAACAGCTGCTCGGTCGCGGCGGCATGGGCGTCGTCCTCAGGGCTTTTGATCCCGAGTTGCACCGTGTAGTCGCGATCAAGGTATTGGCACCTCACCTGGCTCACAACGGGGCGGCTCGCCAGCGTTTTTCACGTGAGGCCAGGGCGGCCGCCGCGGTCGTTCACCCGCACGTCGTCCCGATCCACAACGTCGATTCCGATGCCAAGTTGCCTCACATCGTGATGCAGTTTGTTCCGGGCGAGTCGCTACAGACTCGCGTCGAGCGTCTGGGCCCGTTGGAAGTCGAAACGGCACTGCGAATTGCGAGCCAAGTCGCCGACGGGCTCGCCGCCGCACACGCTCAGGGTTTGGTCCATCGTGATGTGAAGCCCGCAAACATCCTTTTGGAAGAGCAAACCGATCGCGTCATGCTCACCGATTTCGGTTTGGCCCGCGCCGTCGACGACGCTTCCTTGACCAACACGGGGCTTGTCACAGGGACGCCCGATTACATGTCGCCCGAGCAAGCGTTCGGCGAATCGATTGACTGCCGCAGTGACTTGTTCAGCCTCGGCAGTGTGCTGTACTTCATGTTGACCGGTCGTCCGCCGTTTCGAGCGGACGGTGCGATGGCGGTACTGAATCGAGTCTGCCATCAAGACTATCGACCGCTGCAAGAGGTGAATGCACGTGTCCCACGTGAAGTGTCGCTGCTAATTGACGAGTGCTTGAGTAAGCGTGCCGAGACGCGGGTCGAATCTGCTGCGACACTGAACCTGCGAATCAATGGACTGCTCAGCGGCCTTCAAGCGGGGCAACTATCGATTCAATCTCGACAGGAACCATCGTCGCGACGGCCGGTCGCTTGGAAGAAAGCCACGGCGATGGTCGCGTTATGCGTCCTGTTGGCGTTGGTTTCCAAGTTCGCCATCGACGCCCAGAAACCGGCTGCAAGCGTCGGTGAATCAGAGATCGCGTCGCTGAGCGGCGCTGTGCTCTCTGATTCTCAATTCGAGCGTGAATTGCGTTTGATCGAGGCGGGTGTCCTCGAGCTTCGTGATTCGTCGCATCACCGTTCCAGCATTGACTCGTTCGAAGCTCAGCTTCGAGCGATCGAGTCTGAAATCCACTCTTTGTCAGTTGACCTTTAAGCCTTGGAGTTTCTCATGATGCATCGCAAACCATTTTTCTTCGCCGCCGCTGCCTTGATCGCGATTGTCGGCGTGACGCTCGGCGTGGCCACACCGCTACTCAACGCCCAGCAAGTCGGCATTGCCGGGGCTCCCGAACCGGTTGTCATGGGCTATCCGCTTGACGCCAGAACGAGTGTCTTTGGTCGTCTGACGACGTCTCGAAAGCAACAAAATCAAGTCGCGAAACTGGTCCAAACGCTCAAAGCGAACGATGTCTCGGAAACCGATCGTTCGGCCGCGAAAGACCAGCTGACGGATGTCCTCGCCGCGCAGTTCGACGAAGACTTGAAGGCACGCGAGAATCGAATCGCCCAGCTAGAAGATCAGCTCAAATCGCTACGCGAACAAATCGGTAAACGACGTGACGCCAAGAATCGGTTGATCGATTTGCGGATCGAACTGCTTCTCAACGAGGCAGACGGACTCGGTTTCCCCAAAGCGTGGAATCAGTCCATGACCAATCGGTTCTCGTATCCCACCGCGGTTTGGGCCGACTCGGAGTTCTTTTCCGGTCCCGCGGCTCCTGACGCACCGGCGGCTGTATCGCCGCCAGCGGCCGCGACAACGATCCCGCGTCCGGCATTGGCACCTTCGACCCCAGGCACGCGAACGCGTGGTCGCTAGGTGGCACGGCAAGTGCCCCACGGAGAGGATGAATCCATCTCCTGAAAACACGGATTGGGTACCCGCAAAGGCAGGTCACCCGCAAGGCAGGCCGCTCGCCATTAGGCCGCGGTCTTGCCAGCGTCAATCATCACGGTGCTGAGCGTCACGTAAGTCTGTGTCCAGGCCTCTTTCACCTCGTCGGTGAAGTCTTCTCCGAGGCCCTTTGCCAGCGTGTCCAACAAGGCCGCGCCGACAGTTTGGTAGCTCTCCTCGGGGACACCGTACTCAACATGCTTGCGTCCCAAGTCCTGGACCGCGGGCAAGATCTCTTCCAGTTTGGTTAACGAGACGACAGCCAAGTTGAGTGTGGCCATCAGTTTCTTGCCTTGCTCCTTCATATCACCCTTGAAGAGTGATTGAAGTGACGGATCCAATTCGAAGAGCCTGCCGTAAAATAGCTCGGCGACCAATTCGGAATTGGGTTTCACTTTTGCCCAGGTCGTCTGGACGAGTTCGATCTGTTCGGGGGTCATTTGAAGAAACTGTCTGTGGGGAAACGGATTGATATCGAAAGCCGCAGAAACGGAACTACGGCATCGGGACTCGAACCAAAACACCTCCCATGACATCGTTCTCCGCGAAGTCTGGGTAATCGTCGCCCCGGTTTGGATGGTCATTGTGGCATGTCCAGCAGGCCTCCGCGACGGCGCGATCGGGATACACCGCGACGAAGTACTTCTTGCCGCCAAGTTCTTCTTCGCCGTAGAAGGCTTCGCCGGGGTTGTCCGAAAGGAAGTTCAATGCTTCGGTTTCAAATTCGCTTTGCGCGGTGTGTTGCGAGTTCAAGGGCCACTTGCTTCGCAATGAATAGGTGAATCCTGCTTCTTCGTTCTTGGCGACCAGTTCCGCTCCCATTCGAAACATTTGCGCTGGAAGAGGGATCGAGTTCTCGGTTTCTTCCCAGTACTCGTCGGCTTTTACCGGCGCGTCCTGCTTTTTGAGATTGGTCACCACGTGAGTCGCGTATACCGTTCGATCCGCCATCATGACCGCATGAACGCCATCGGCGAACTGGCGCGGTGTGATGCCGCCGGTCGGCGAAGCGCTGGCTTCGGTTTTTGAGCAACCGCTCAAGATCATCGGGCTGGTTGCGAGGGTGAGCACGAGGACTCCAAGGCCACAGACTTTTAATTGCTTTCGTCGCATCGTTTTCATTCCGGTTAAGGCAAAAAATAAAACGTGCCGCCGCGCAGCGGCATCGTGTACGGTGTCAGTTTGCTGATTTCCTCTTTCGCAAACGTTCTTGGCGTTTGGCTTCCTGTTTGGCGAACCACTCTTTCGTCATCCGGATCCCGGAGATCCGTTTGGACGGTGGTTCGCCGTAGCACGTTTCCTTGAGTGCCGCGTCGGCCAGAGCGCTCAACGCATACTCCAGGCCGTGACAGTTGCTGCAGACTTGAAGGGCCATCGTTTCATTGGGCCGGAGTCCGCTGTTTTGATCGTGGTTGACCCAGACCCCTTTTCGGTCGGTCAGTCGGGGCAGGTGGCAGGTCGCGCAGCTGACGCCGGAACTTGCTTCACCGACTCCGGACAACTCTTGCCGCCAAAGTTCCGCATGTGCGGTGTCGTCGTAGGCCATAGTGTGGCTATCGGCGTGACACTGTTTGCAAGCTTCGGTGGAGGCAAACTCCGTGTCGAAGCGATGGCCCGCGTGGCAGGCATTGCAGGTCAATTCTCGATGCGCGGCTCCCTGGTGCATGGGGAGTCGGGCATACTCCGGTCTCATCGGATCAAGGCCCCTCGCCAAACGCATGCCATGCTTGCCGGTCTGAAACGAATCCACCTGCCGATCATGACACTGACCGCAAGATTCCATCGGAACGGTGTTCGACCAGCTCTTGTTGGAATCGTTGCTGTCCACGTGGCAACCGGAGCAATTGACGCCGGAAGCCGCATGCGCGGTCGTCGCCCAGTCTTCCAAGATCGACCTGTCGGCAAGCGGTTCCGTTGGGGCATCGGCATCATTCGACGACAACGGAAGCTTGTTTTCACGAGGCCCGTCTTTGCCGCCGCGCGCGGGCTGCAGCGCCAAATCCAAATGATCGGGCTCGTCAAAATGAGCGCTGAGATATCGTTCGTTAAGCGCACGGTTATCGTGATAGTTGTGACAACCCGCCGTCGAACAACCGCCGAAGGCCATGCCCTCGTGGCTTGGCCGGTGCTCCGAAACGTCCTGATGGCAGTGCCAGCAGTAGTCGCCCGGCATGGTCAAACCCATCTCAAGCGTCTGTTCTGGAACGTGCTCGCGATGGCAAGCCAAGCAGTCCTGGGCGTTGAGCAATAACAGCCGATCCGCGTTGGTCGGGTCGTTGAACTTTGACGCCGGGTGAGTGTCTTTGGCCTCGTCGAGTTGAGACTGATGGCACCGAATGCAGGCATCTTGCATTACGTTTTCGGCCGAATGATCGCCCTCGTCACGAGACGGCGAATGGCACGCATCGCAGTCGAGTTCGATTTGATAATGGCCGTGCGTCGTTGTTCCCGGCAACCAGCTGGTCTTGATGGTTGAGGCGGGCGCGAACAGGCCATAGAGAAAGTAGCTGCCGATGAGGAAATTCAAGAGCAGGAAAAAGGCCCAAGGACGGATCGCAGACAAGTCGCGCGTTGTCGCGGTCACCACCGGGTCATTTTGCGCGTCCCGTGATTCGGCTTGATCGTTAGGAGTACTCATCTCAGTCGCTGAACCAATAGAAACTGAGGATATGTAGCGCGATCAGCACCGGCAGCGGCCAAGTCACCCAAAGATGGAGTTTGGCCAGACGCCCACGCCAAAGCCGCATCAACATGGCGGTATTGCCCGAAACTCGATTCTCAAGCGAACTCGTGATTCCAGCGATGGAGCCGAGCAGGATGGTAAGCATGAAACACGAGCCGAGCATGAAGTTGAGGTTGGACCCCAAACGCAACCCCGTGTGAAGCAACACGGCAAGCAGTGCCAACGTGCCAAGGACTCCGTGCACGGCACGCCACACCCCATAGCTGCCGAACCGGAAGTTGGAGACCCGCTTGCGCAACGAAAAGACCATGCCGACGACGGTGACGCCCAGTAGCGAGAATCCCGTTATCTGTCGAGCGAGGTCGTTTCGCCACAGAACATCCATTTGACGCCAAGACGATTGCACGCTGTCGGCGTAAGCGATGGGGTCGAGAAACTGAACGACGACGACGCCAACCAATGCGGCGACCGACGCGATCAACATCGGCGTGGCACCGGGAACGGACGTTCGTGCTTGGTCGCCGCCGCAAAGCCCGGTGACCAATCCCTTGCAACTGCCGCAAGCGGTCGAGGCACCGCACGAACCAGCGACGTTCTCGACCAGCGATTCGGCATCGTTGGGCGTCGTCGCACGCTGCTGTTCGATGGACTCAAGGACTGTTGCTTTGCTGATCCCCAAGCAGGAACAAACGACCGCGTCACCCGGCCAGTCCTGGACCGGCATTTCACCACCTGGAGCCCACGGAGACCCGATGCGACGAAAGCGTGCGCGCTGCCAAGGCCAGAGATACTTCTCGGCGGCAATCGCTTGGCGGACTTGTGGCAACTCAGGCCATGATCCGACGCAGGACGCTCCGACGATGCGACCCTGTTCAAGAAGCAGTTTTCGATAGCCGTCTTCGTCGTGGTAGGTCAAGGTGGTCACGCCGGCGGCTTCACCGAGCGCTTGACCGAGCGTCGCGACTTGCACGCCCATCAACTTCAGTTCGGCCGATTCGTCAGCACCCTCAAAAACGGAGCCCTGGCCACTGAGTCTCTCGGCGAGGACATCGGCCATGCGGTAACACGGTGCGACAAGCCCAAAGAGGTGTTCTCGGAAAGAAACGCACTCACCGATGGCCCGGATATGAGGGTCACTCGTCGAGAGTGTCTCATCGATGACGAAGCCGCCACGAGGACCGATCTTGAGACCGCAGTCGGCGGCCAACTGGTCGTTGGGGCGAATCCCCGCGGCAATGATCAGCGTGTCGACATGCAACGGTCGCGCGTTGCTGAAGTGAATTCGGAGTGTTCCATCGCTGAGTCTTTCAACCGACTGAGTGCGACGGACGAGATGCACATCAACGCCCGTTTCTTCAACATGGTCCTTCAGGCGTCGTGCTCCGTCGGCGTCAAGTTGTTTCGGCATCAACCCGGGGGCCATCTCGATCACGCTGGCTCGAACACCAAGATCGGTCAAGACCTTGGCGGCTTCCAAACCAAGGAGGCCTCCGCCGATCACGGCACCCGTCCCGGCACCAATTCGAGCGACGTAATCCTTGATCGTTCGCAGATCGGCGAGTGTGCGATACACAAAGACACCGTCACACGGGACGCCTTCGATCGGAGGCACCCACGCTCGCGATCCTGTCGCAAGCACCAGTTCGTCGTATTGGTGTTCCTCGCCTTCGCTGTCACGAGCGATCCGTTGGTCGCGATCGATCGAAACCACTCGCCGACCCGTCACCGCGCGAATGTGATGCCGCGCGTACCAGTCGTCGTCGGCGAGTAAGAGTTCTTGTTCCGTCCGACCCGCAAAGAAGCCCGAAAGGTTGACGCGATCGTAGGCCTTTTCACGTTCTTCGCCGATCAGCGTGACGGTGTATCGGTCCATCGATCCGGATCGGACCAAGCGGTCGCAGAGTCCGAAACCGGCCATCCCCATACCAACAATCACCAAGCGACGCTGGGACTCGTGTCCGGCGTCGAGGTCGTGGGCGGGGTCGCGATTGGGTGATGAGCTGAAGGTGTTCGCCGGCTCACTCGCCGTCAACAAGTCCATGGACGTTTCGGGTCCGGTGCTAGCCGCCGCCTACAGCTATCGAGGTCATTCGGGATTTTGAGAGACCGGTGAACCTCTCGCTTTACCCGTGGCTGCACCAACCGTGCCATGAGAAACACCTGACCACGAGCTCCACACGTTCCACGCCGTGAAGCGATTTACGGGTAGGCGTTGCGGCATTAGCTCACGCGAAATGACGTCTTTGCGTTTCGCGTGGCGTCGAGCCGCCTATGAAGAGGGCGATCGTGCTCGAAATGAGTGCGTAGCCGCCTAGTCGACGATTCCGAGCCGGACGGCGCGGACGGCGACATCGGTCCGATCCGACGCGCCGGTTTTACGCAGAATGTTCTGAACATGCTCCTTGACCGTTTCGACGCTGATACCGAGGGAGCTCGCGATTTCGCGATTGCTGAGACCGAACGCGACGTGCCGAAGCACTTGACCTTCACGTGTGGTGACCGGGAGTTCCGGTGGCAGGACGCTCGCATCGAGCGGTTCGGACATCTTGCGACGGATCGAATCCAGGCGGCCGCCGGGGCGAATTTCGAGCTTTTCGGCGGCGTGACGGATCG
>JBCBLJ010000228.1:0-10554 GCA_038520195.1 Planctomycetota bacterium | reverse complement strand
TTGTTGCAGAAACACATCGCCTCACGTTTTCCGAACGAGGATCTGTCGGCGGATTGATTGCAGATGTCACAATCGCGACAGTGGTCAAACTCGACAGAACGAGGGGCTTCGGGCAAACCCGTAGGAACGCCGTGTGGAGAGCCCATTGCCCGGCTCTTGGCGAGAGGTTGACGGTCGATGGGCCGGTCGAAACTAATATAAGCTGACTTAGAGCGATTTCGCGGAATAACGCGTCTCGATTCAGCTTCGCGATCGCATCCCCGCTTTCTCGTCCCTCCCGCGCATCGGCATGCCTTCAAGGGTCGAGTCTGATCGAATTCCGGTGGAGACACCCATGCCTGCGGCCAATGCTGTTGCCCGAAAGACCCAACGCCCTGCCTCCCGTCCCGTCGCGCGGCCGCGTGATTCGGGCGAACTCGATCTGCTGGAGATCCTCGGACGCCAGCGTTGGTTGATCGCGTTCCTTGCGATGGTCGGTTTGATCGGCGGCGTCGCTTACTCGCTCAACGCCCAGATTTGGTACGAGTCGCGCGCCAAGGTCTTGATCGCTCGTCGGACGGCGGGCTTGAGCGGCACGAGCGATGCATCCGGCGTCGTCGAAGAAGACACGTTGGCGAACCACATCGAGTTGATCTCGAGCCAGATGATTGTGGGCCGCGCCCTGGAGAAGAATGGCCTGCTGACGCTCGATTCGTTGCAACCGATCGTCGACTCTGAAGCCGACCCGGTCGACTACGTGATCGACAACTTGAGCGTCGTCAAGGGCGGCAGCGGGGCGGCCAAGTTAGCACAGAGCCTGAATATCTCGCTCACGCACACCCATCCCGAAGACGCACAGTTGATCTTGAAGGCGGTGATGAGCGAATACGAGCGGTTCATCGTCGCGCAGGTCGAGCAAGTGATGGGTCGCGCGAACGAATTGGTGCAGGAAGCCAAGACCGAGGTCGAGGAATCGCTTGCGAGCGCTGAAGAGAAACATCTTAAGTCGCGTCAGGAAGCCCCGTTATTCTTTCAGGGTGAAGGCAGCAGTAACGTTTACCAAGATCGCTTTCGGCGGCTGCAGGACGAAATGCTCGATCTGGACATTCAGGAGTCGACATTGCGAACCCGACTCGATCGCGTCGAGACGGTTCTAAAGGACTTTGATGGACCGAGCGATGCACTGGATAATCTCGACAAGCTTGCGTTGATCGACAGCCAATCGCTGGAGCGGCTCGGCGTCTTTGCCGGTCTGCAAATGAATGCCGCGAACACCGCTGAATTCAAAGCGGCGATGCCCGCAAAAATGGAAGAAGCGCGGACACAGTTCACTCACCTGTTGCAGCTGAACAGTGAGAAACAACGCTTGAGCGCCGTCTTTGGTGCCGGCCACCCAAGGGTGCAGGAAATCGAAAGCGAGATCGTGCTCGTCAAGCAGTTTCTTCAGGACAACGAGGACCTTGCCAACCCGGGCATGTTGGTCGATTCGACGTTGACGCCCGAAAGCCTCCTCAAGGCTTACACCGGTTTTCTCAACCATGACTTGGCCGCTTTGGCGGAGCGTCGCAAAGAGCTGCAATACCTTGCTTCGGACGCGGAAAAAAAGGCGAAGGAGCTAATCGAATACGAACTCAATGACCTCGTGCTTCAGAAAAACATCGAACGTCAGGAAGCTTTGTTCGACGGCATCGTTGCACAGCTTCGTGAACTTGACACGGCGAGCAGCCTGAGCGGCTACCTTTACGAGTTCTTGGAGATCCCGCGTCTCGGCGAGGCGGTTTGGCCCAATTTGCCGATTTGCAGCGTCGCGGGCGCCGTGATGGGCATGTGTTTGGGACTCGTTTTTGCCTTCGGATCGGACGTTCAGGATCGGCGTTTCCGTTCGGCAGCGGAATTGGATGAAGCGATCGGGCTACCGAATTTGGGACAAGTCGGACGGGTCAACGCGATGAGCCAAGGCGTCCGCGGCTTGATCGCGACGGAGTTGTCGCCGGACGCCGAAGCATTCCGGCTTGGCCGCACGATGCTGCTGCTGGATGTCAAATCCGGTGATCTCAAGACGATCGGTTTCACCAGTCCGATGCAGGGTGATGGCAAGTCGACGATGACGTCGAACTTTGCCGTCTCGTTCGCGATGGTGGACTTGAAAGTGTTGGTTATCGACGCCGACTTGCGTCGCCCCAGCATCCATCGCTACTTCAGCGTCGATCGCAGCGCCGGCTTGTGCGAGCTGCTCGAAGGGAGCGCGACGGTCGACGAGGTGATCATGCCGACGAGCGTTGACAACGTCTCGGTGATCACGGCGGGCTCGACACCCAAGTTGCCTGCCGAATTGCTGCAGTCGCCGGTGTTGGATGAAGTACTGGACGATCTCAAGTCGCAATTCGATGTGATTCTGGTGGACCTGCCGCCGGTACTCGCCGTTTCGGACCCGGTCGTTGTGATGCCGCGATTGGATGGTAATGTGTTGGTCGTTCGCGTCTCCCGGGCTCGTCGCGATGAAGTTCTCAACACGGTTCGGCGAATGAAAGAATCGGGCGGAAGGTTTGTTGGCTGGATGCTGAACACGTTTGGTGCCGGCGGCAAGTTCGACGGAACCGGAGGATACACGGGTTACTACGAAAGCGATTACACCCGGGCTCCGAGCCGCAACGGCAGCGATTCGCTACCGGCGACTTCGACCCGACCGACGGGAAAGAAGAGTCGCACCAAGTCATGAGCGACTAACGCGGCTTGACCACCGTGTCGGGCGATGTTAGCACCAGCGCATGTCGAACGTCTCTTCCACTTACTTCAGCGTCTTTGATCTGTTCAAGATCGGCATTGGGCCGTCCAGTTCACACTCGGTCGGACCGATGCTTGCGGCCAACTCGTTCGCGGACGAACTCTCCAACCGTTGGCAAGAAGTGGGACGAGTCCGCGTCGAGCTGTTTGGATCACTCGCGCTCACGGGACTCGGGCACGCCACCGATACATCAGTGCTGATGGGGCTGGAAGGCGAACGGCCAGATGCGATCGACCCGGCTTGCATTCAGCCTCGAGTGAGCACGATTCGCAGCGAGAACCGAATCCGACTCGGCGGTCTTCACTCGATCCCATTTGTCGAAGATCAAGACCTGGTCTTCAACCGCCGTAAGACACTCGACAAGCATTCCAACGCCCTTCGTTTTGAAGCCTTTACAGATCGCGATTCGGTTGCGTTTCACGAGGCGACGTACTATTCGATTGGTGGCGGATTTGTGGTTCGAGAAGGTGACGAGGAAGTGTCTCGAGACGACGATGTAAAGCCGGTGCCGCACCCGTTTTCGTCCGCAGAAGAGTTGCTTTCACTCGCCGATCAGCACGCGTGTTCATTAAGCCATCTCGCCTGGCGAAATGAACGGTCACTTCGATCCGATGAGGAAACACGCGAAGGTCTCCGCGGCATTTGGGAGGCGATGCGCGAATGCGTCGAGCGCGGCTGCCGAACGGAAGGCATCTTGCCCGGTGGACTCGAGATTCAACGACGGGCACCGAGCCTCTTCAAAAAACTGTCCTCGCAGCCCGAGGCGATCGGGCGTGACCCGATGTGCATTCTCGATTGGGTCGATCTATACGCATTGGCGGTGAACGAAGAAAATGCCGCCGGCGGTCGTGTTGTGACCGCCCCGACAAATGGCGCCGCCGGCATCATTCCCGCAGTGATGTGCTACCTCGAACGATTTTGCCACGGCGTTTCGGCGGACACCATCGAGCGATTCTTGCTGACCGCCGGATTGATCGGTTCGCTCTACAAACGAAACGCTTCGATCTCGGGGGCCGAGGTTGGTTGCCAGGGTGAGGTCGGCGTTGCCTGTTCGATGGCGGCCGGTGCACTGGTGGAAGCTCTCGGCGGGTCGCCTCGCCAGGTCGAAGAGGCTGCGGAGATCGGGATGGAACACAACCTTGGGTTGACGTGCGACCCGATCAAGGGACTCGTTCAGGTCCCCTGCATCGAGCGAAACGCGATGGGGGCGGTCAAGGCAATCAATGCCGCGCGGCTGGCCATGCGTGGCGACGGCAAACACTTCGTCTCACTCGATCGCGTCATTCGAGTCATGAAGCGAACCGGCGCCGATATGTCGGCTCGCTATAAGGAGACGTCTCGAGGCGGCTTGGCGGTCAACATCAGCGAGTGCTAGCGGGTCGACACTTCTTTGAACGATGCCCCCGATCCAGTCCGTGCCTTTTGGAGTCGAGCTGCCACTGGTGTCTCGGCTCTCCAAGCCATTCAAAACTCGATCGGTTCGTCTTCCCACGGGTCATCCCAACCGACCCAGTTGTCGAGATAGGTCGCGTACGCTTCGCAGTCGTCTGCACGGGCTTCGATCCAGGCCTTGGCTTCGGCGCCGATTTCGATTTCTTGCTCCAACCGAATTTGCCCGGTCAGCACGAGGCTCCGCAGGAAAACGAAGTAAGTATCCAGTACGTCGCATCGACAGTAGTCACTGATCGCACGCAAGTCGCCGGCATTGTACTGTTCTTGCACCTGCTCGCCGGTGACGTCCATCTTTCCTGGTTTTCCGATCAACTTGGTGGCGAGGTTTAAACCTCCATTGAATCGAACCGCGCTGTAGTTGGTGAGCAAGTCTTGCAGATCAAGGTGGGAGTCGGCGGCGTATCGATGGCGTGGCGTTCGGTACCCATCGCTTTTGAACCAGGGCCCGAGTGAGATTCCGTAACGGAATGCGGCCAATTCCATGAGGGGCAAGTCAAACGTGCGGCCGTTGAAGGTCACCCACTGCGGCTGCTTGTACATTTCCCAGCCACGCCAAAAGTGTGCGGTCATCACGTGACTGCGGTGTTTCGGCTCGTCGAGTGAAACGACATCGAGCAAGCGAAAATCCCGGCTAACTTTGGCGACAACAACCGCGATCGGTACCTGGAACGTATGCGGGACAAAGGTCGATCCGGTCGCTTCGAGACGCTCTTGTTGGTATCGATCGACGGCTTCGGTCGCCGAGAGTGATTGGCCGGCGTAGCGGACTTTCGCGATCAAGTCTCCATCGGCAATACTCTCGCAATCAAAAACCAGATGGGCGACTTTTTCACTCATTCCATCAATCATCCAAACGAATCACCGCCGTTTCGTTGCGGCGTCTCCGCGGAAGCTTAACAGAAACTAAGCCATGATCGAGATCAACCGAGAACGTCTGCTTGAACGATTCCAAAGATATGTGCGGGTCGATACCGCTGCCGATCCCGCTAGCCAGAGCTATCCGAGTTCGGAGTCGCAGCGCGATCTCGGGCAAATCCTGGCAGAAGAGTTGACCCGAATGACCGCGGTGGATGTGCGACAAGACGAACACGCTTTGGTGTACGCGACGGTCCCAAATTCGACGGGACACTCGGGCGTGCCCGTCGTCGCGCTGGTCGCACACATGGACACCTCTCCCGAAGCCCCGAGCGAAAACGTTCAGCCGCAAGTCATCGAACGCTATCAGGGCGGTGACATCCCACTGCCTAACGGAAAGGTAATCCGCGTCGACGCATGCCCGGAATTAGAACAGCTTGTCGACAAGACGCTGATCACGACCGACGGCCGTACGCTCCTCGGCGGTGACGACAAGGCCGGTGTCGCCATCTTGATGGAATTGGCCGAGACGCTGATCGAGAATCCTTGGCTGCCACATGGTGACGTCAAGTTTGTGCTGACATGCGACGAAGAGATCGGCCGTGGGACCGACAAAATCGACCTTAATGATCTTGGTGCGAACGTCGGCTACACCCTGGATGGTGCGGGCGAAGGCGCGATTGATGTCGAAACGTTTTCAGCCGATGGGGCGACCGTCAAGTTCACCGGATACAACATTCACCCCGCGATCGCCAAGGGGCGGATGATCAATGCCGCGCGCGCCGCCGCCGAGTTCGTGACCAGGCTACCGCGGGCCAGCCAAACGCCAGAAACCACCGACGGTCGCGAAGGCTACCTTCACGCCCACACGATCTCCGGCGGTGTTGGGGAAGCGAGCGTGGAGTTGATCCTGCGATCATTCGAAAGTGATGACCTCGAACGCTACGCCGATCAACTCCGCGAAATCGCGCGGCAGATCGAAGTCGAGTTCCCAGGGCTGACCGCCGAGGTGTCGGTGCGAAAGCAGTACCGCAATCTTCGCGAAGGCTTGGCATCACTCCCCGAAGCGGTTGCCTTCGCCGAACAAGCGTTCGAGAAGTTGGGTCGATCGCATTCGCGTGAGATCGTGCGTGGTGGCACCGACGGGAGTGTGCTGACCGAGAAAGGATTGCCGACGCCCAACCTCTCCTGCGGACAACACAACATTCACAGCGTTTTGGAGTTCGCCTGCTTGGATGAGATGGTCGCCGCGACCGAACATTTGATCGAGCTACTTTCGCTTTGGAGTGACCAACGGAGCTAGCGATGAACACAGTGCCCACAAGCACCGGCGGGAGTAACGCGGCAGCGCCCCGAACGGCACGAACGTCTCCTCCCGCCAAGCTCAATTTGTTCCTCGAGATCCCCGCCAAACGCGACGACGGTTATCACGAGATCGACACCACCATGGTGGCGATCGATTGGCGCGATGAACTCGAGGTTCAACTCTCGCTTGAGCCGAACGTTGAACTGACTGTGGATTGGCTGCCATCGGTCGGTGCCGTTGCCCAGCAACTTGGATTGGCGGAGAGTTCAACGACGACACCGGAGTTGTTGCGTGTCCCGACGGATGATTCAAACTTGGTCGTCCAGGCGCTGACGCGATTTCGCGAACGATTCAATCTTCAGACCGGTTTCCGAGTTCATCTCGGCAAGCGGATTCCGTCGGGTGCCGGGATGGGAGGTGCCAGCAGTGACGCCGCACATGCACTTCTCTGCGCTGTGCATCTTCACCAGCTCACCCAATCATCCGAGGCGATCTACGAGTTGGCGGCTGAGGTGGGGAGCGATGTGCCATTCTTTTTGGCGGATTCAACCGCCGATTCGCTGGTTGGGGTGCGGGCGCGAGGCCGCGGCGAGTTGCTGGACCCGGTCTTTCGGCGCACACCCTTACACTTCGTCGTTGCATATCCCAGTCACAGTCTGTCAACAGCGTCGGTGTACCGACAGTTGCGTGTGCCGGAAGACCCTGTGGATGCGTCCCATTTCTTGAAGACTTTTCAGAGTGAACAGATCGATCAGCTGACGAACGTGATGATGAATCGACTGACCGAGCCGGCGCTAGAAATTATGCCGACACTCAGCGATCTGTTAAAATCATTGGAACAATCTGGATTACAGCCGTGTCAATTGACTGGAAGTGGATCGGCATGCTTTGGAGTAGCGATCGACTCGGATGAAGCCAGAACGGTGGTTGAGCAACTACGAAGTGAATTGCAGCCAGGCGCGTTAGTGCAGGCCGTTCAGATGGTCTCTCCGGTTTCACCCGTGGTGATTCAATCGGGATGATTCCAGTCAAAGTGCGAGGGAGTTCGGCGTGGAAATAACGGAGATTCGGATCAAGTTAATGGAATCCTCGGAAGACCGTCTTCGCGCCTTCTGCTCCATCACCATCGACGGCAGCTTTGTCGTCCGGGACCTCAAAATCATCGATGGCACAAACGGTCCGTTTGTGGCGATGCCGAGTCGCAAGCTAACCGGGCATTGCAATCGCTGCCACCACAAGAATCACCTCCGCGCGAATTACTGCAACCACTGCGGCGCGAAGCTGTCCTTCGCCAATGACGGTGGCTTCGATTCGCCTCACAAGCTTTACGCGGACGTCGCGCATCCGATCAACAGCGAGTGTCGCGAGCTGATACAGAATGCCGTGATCGAAGAGTTCGACGCGGAACTGAAGCGTTGCCAGCAACCGGGTTATCGCTCGCGGTACGACGATGACTTTGTCGACGCGGGAGAGGACGTTGAGGCGGCGCTGTTTGACGGTCCGCACTCCACACCGCCGCCAAAGGCTTCCGTGCGGCCCGAATCTGAATCGGTGGCCGCGGATGACGACGAGTTCGGCGCCGGCATCTTTTAGCAAAACGTCGCAGCGGATCGACAAACGAGTCGGAGCACTCTCTCTGCGGCTGCGTTCTGGGCCCGCGCGAATGCGAATCGAAAGCACTGCGATTGGCTGTGTTTCTCATTCGTAGTGGTGCCGCGGAGTTAAACTCTGGTTCGCCAGACACCTTCGCCGTCCCCACAAGCCAAGACTCATGTGTATCCGCTCACTCGTCCTCTCCCTGTCGCGATTGATTCTGGTCGTTCTTCTTGCGACGAGCATTCGCTCGGCGGCGGTCGCGGAGCGCCCCAACATCCTGTTCCTCTTTTCCGATGACCACGCGGTCAATGCGATCTCCGCTTACCGTGGGACCTTGGCGTCCGTCGCGCCGACACCGAGCATTGATCGAATCGCCCGCGAGGGTGCCGTGTTCCGCAATTCCTTTTGCGCCAACTCCATCTGTGGCCCTTCTCGGGCGACGATCCTGACGGGCAAGCACAGTCATCTGAATGGCTTCATGCGGAATGGCAACAACTTCGATGCCGGTCAGTGGACGGTTGCGAAAGAGCTTCAATCGGGTGGCTACACGACCGCCGTCATCGGTAAATGGCACCTCAAGTCGACACCCGTTGGATTCGATCATTGGGAAGTGTTTCCGGGACAGGGCAGCTACTACAACCCGGTCTTCATCCAGCAGGATGGAAGTCGCAAGCGATTCGAGGGCTACGCGACGGACCTCACGACCGACAAGGCGATCGCGTGGCTCGAGTCCCGGGATCGCGACAGGCCGTTTTTCTTGATGTGCCAGCACAAGGCGCCGCACCGAACATTCTCGCCGGCGCTGCGGCACCTGGGCGCCTTCGACGACGTCAACATTTCTGAACCGGATTCATTGTTCGATGAGTATGAGAATCGTTCCGCGCTGCTCGCGGAAAACGAAATGGAAATCGATCGTCATTTTGATTGGGCCTACGACATCAAGCTTCGAAAAGACGAACGTGGAAGCGTCAAGCTTCCGCCGCCAGATCGTTATGGAACGCCGGAATACAACCGGATGACGCCCGAGCAGAAGGAGAAATGGGATGCCTACTTTGGGCCCCGCAACCAGGCGTTCCTCTCGGACTTCGGAGCTGGAAAGCTCACCCAGCGCGACATCGTGCGTTGGAAGTACCGTCGATACATGCGGAATTATCTCAGCACGGTAAAGGCCGTCGACGAAAGTGTCGGCCGGATGTTGAAGTACCTCGACGACGAAGGCCTCTCGAAAAACACCGTGGTGATTTATTCATCCGACCAAGGGTTCTTTTTGGGCGAGCACGGGTGGTACGACAAGCGCTGGATGTTCGAGGAATCGTTCCGCATGCCGTTCGTGATTCGCTGGCCGGGTGTTGTCGCTGCGGGGTCGACGCCGACGGAGTTAATTCAGAACATTGACTACGCACCAACGTTTCTTGAAATCGCGGGACTGTCGACCCCAAGTGACGTACAAGGTCGTTCGCTGGTTCCGCTGCTAAGAAACGAGAACGTCGACTGGCGAAAGTCGCTCTATTACGCGTACTACGAATTGGGCGAGCACGCCGTACCACAGCACTTTGGGGTTCGAACCTCGCGTTACAAGTTGATCCATTTCCCAAGGACGAAGGAATGGAACCTATTCGACTTGCAAGTCGATCCGAATGAGATGAAGAGCGTCTACGAGGATGCGTCTTATGCGGAATCACGCGATACGCTGACGGCTGAATACCATCGGCTTCGCGATGTCTACCGGGCGCCACCCTACGAGGAACGTTGAGCCGGAAACCGCCCGCAGATCGGCCAAGAACGAATCAATCGAGTGGGGTTGCCGCGAAGCGCCCCCGAGGTGAACGGATCACGCGAAACGCCCTCAGTTCGACACCTTCCTCACTCAAGCGTTCGGCCTGAACCGATGGATTGCATGGCGGGAGCCGTCCGTCGGAATAAACCACCCGCCACCACGGCAAAGTGTCGAGCGAGTTGGCCAGAAGATTCCCGGCCGATCGGGAGGCGGCGGGCCGTCCCGCCGCGGCGGCCACATCGCCGAAACTCACGACTTCGCCGGGTCGAAGCCCCAAAACGGCTTTGGACATTCGTTCTTGGAATTCGGTTAGCATGTTCGCAGGTTAGCCGATTCGGACTTCCTTCTCACCCGCGAGCCACATTGTGAAACGCCGAGACTTTCTTACCCGAAGCATCGCCGGACTGGCGGGCACAGCCCTCGCAGCGCACGGTCTCCGCTCGGCCCCCTTGCTAGCGGCCACCGAACCGCGACGTGTTCGGCAATCCGTCATGGGCTGGTGCTTCAATCCGATGGACATGCTCGAACTCGCGAAACACTGCAAGCGAATCGGCTTGGAAGCGATGGAGGGCATCCCATCGAAGCTCTACCCGCAGGTCACCGCGATGGGGCTGAAGATTTCTTTGACCGGTAGCCACGGTTTTCAGAAAGGACCGCTGGATCCCGCGAACCATCCCGATGTCGAAACGAAGCTACGCGATGGGATCGATCTCGCGAAACAGTTTGGAGCGCCCAACGTGATTACCTTCACGGGGATGCGGAAGACCGGGATCAGCGATGCGACCGCGCGGAAGAACTGCCTGG
>JBCBLJ010000338.1:0-8347 GCA_038520195.1 Planctomycetota bacterium | reverse complement strand
CTCGTGTTTGCCGCGGGGCGTGCGGGATGGTTTCCGAGTCTCGCCGAGAATGTCGGCATCGAGTTGCTGACGTCGGCGGGCGTCAACGCGGCGGGACTCGCGACGGCGGCGGCTCGCAACCGCCGGAAGCTGGAAACGGCGGACGGCGACACGTTTTATTCGATGCTCGCGGCCGCGGACACAATCGCCAAGCGAAACGAGCTGCCGCGACCCCAAAGCCTCGCACCTCTCACGCTTCTGCAACGACCCCAGGAGCACCACGGGAACTGGATTGGCATGCGGGCGACCACCGTCCGCATCACCAAAATCAACGTGACCGACGCGCCGCGCGTGGAGGAGCTTGGCCAGGACCACTACTTCCAGATCGATTCCAGCGGCGATTTGGGGAAAACAATCGTGAAGCTCAAACGGGCCGACGGTGAGCCGATCGAAATCAGTGGCAAGTATCCCATTTCGCTGGTGTCGCTTCGACTTCCTCCGTTTCTTCGTGAGCCTTTTGAATCGGAACAGTCGGTGGTTCAGATGACGTCTCAACCCGTTCGAATCGAGGGCTTCTTTTATCGCCTCTGGAGCTACCGCAATGAGTTTATTGATCGACGCGGCGGCGGCAATCAGGTGGGCCCGCTGATCGTCGTGTCGCGTTGGAAACCCGTCGAGGATTCAACCCGAAAGGACGACGACATCGCGGTTCTGGGCTACGTCATGGCCGCGGGTGTGATTCTCGCGATCTTCGCGACCTTCGTCTGGAGCCGTCAAAATGCGACCGTCGACGCAAAGGTTCGCGAGAATCAACAGGTCAACGTCGACATCAAGTTGGATTAAGGACCCGCAATCTCGAGCGGCGAGACGAATTCCAACCCGGGCCTCTTGACCATCGCCGAGGCATCGAGACGATGGGCGGCTCACAGAATGCCTCCCCCGACCATCAACGGAAGATTGACCCATGCGGCGTGCCAAAATCTCGATCATCGGAGCCGGAAACGTCGGAGCCACGTGTGCGCATTGGTGCGCGGCGGCGGAATTGGGTGACATCGTGCTTTTGGACATTCCCCAAACCGAGGACATGCCCAAAGGCAAGGCGCTCGACCTGATGGAATCGTCGCCGATCATGGGATTCGACTGTAACGTCACCGGTACAACAAACTATGACGACACCGCCGACAGTGACGTGATCGTTGTCACCGCTGGGATCCCGCGCAAGCCTGGCATGAGCCGCGACGATTTATTGAGCACCAACGCGAAGATCGTGACGAGCGTCGGCACGGAGATCAAGCGAACCAGCCCCAACGCGATTGTGATCGTTGTGAGCAATCCGCTGGATGCGATGGTTCAGCAAATGTGGAAAGTCACGGGCTTCGAATCGGCGCGAGTTTGCGGACAGGCCGGTGTCCTCGATACGGCGAGGTACCGAACGTTTCTGGCGATGGAACTCGGTGTCAGTGTGGAAGATATCAGTGCACTTCTGATGGGCGGCCATGGTGACACGATGGTACCGTTGCCAAGCTGCACGAGCGTCGGTGGAATCCCCGTCACCCAACTGATCGATTCCGCACGACTGGATGAGATCGTCGACCGAGCCCGCAAAGGTGGCGCCGAGATCGTTGGATTACTGAAGACCGGTAGCGCGTACTACGCGCCTGCCGCGGCCTGTGCGCAAATGGTCGAAGCGGTTGTGAAAGACAAAAAACGTCTGATTCCTGTCGCCGCACTCTGCGACAAAGAGTATGGCGTTGGTGGATACTATGTTGGCGTCCCTGTGATCTTGGGAAGCGGCGGCGTGGAAAAGGTGGTCGAATTAGCTCTCAACGAGACGGAGCAAGCCGCGTTCCAAAAGAGCGTCGACGCGGTGAAAGGACTCGTCGCAACGATGGACGAGTTGCTCGCATCCTAAGCACACCTGTCCGATGATCGAGCAATCCACCGGTAGCCGTTGACCGGAAGGTACCGATAGCCATTGTTAGAATGGCTATTCGAGGTGGGCCAAAGGCTTTTGCCACAGTGTGTAGCGCTGGGTTTCGCGCGGTGCCTCGACGGGGCGGCGCCAACTTGGAATTACAACAAGGAATTTGCGGGTTGAAACGGATGGTACTCGTGCTCAGGCGTCTCGCCGGTACCCGTATTCGATCCGGAAGTATCCCAAGCACTTTCGAGCCGGATTACGAGTACCTCGTTGTTGAGTTCGAGAGCGGTTGACTGATCTCAGAAATAGAAAATCTCCGAACGGATCCACCCGTCTAACCCACCGACGGGGACTGTCAGACGCAGTTCGACGGATCGCCGGCGTTGCAAGAGTTTCGATGCGCACTGCTGCTTGCGCGAACCGGAGACAAGATGCAATAGCCCGTTTGTGTTTTCGAATGCTATCGATTGCATCGAGGTCGCGATGCAACAAGTTAAATTCATTTTTTTGCGGTCCGCGCGGGTACCATCAGCGTTGACACAACGGCGGTCATCGACCTACGTTTGTTCGAGTCGACTTTGATCGAGTCTCCGTGATTCAATCGACGTCGCATCCGCTGGGGTCATGGACTTGCCCGCCGGGAGTCCAGCGAGAGAGCCGCTCCCGAATGCGATCACACTCGATGTGTTTGCGTGCGGCTGTGACCCCTAACCTCCTTCCTGTCGAGCTCCGGTTTCCTATGAACCGTATTGACGCTTCTTTTCTGCGGGATGCCAAGAATCAAGACGCCTTCGAGGGCAAGCCACCTGTGACGGAGGCGTTCGATGCCATCGAACCGGTCGCCAAAGCGACCGACTGTTCGGCGCCCCAAGCCCACACCGTTTTTGTGCCGATGCACTACGAGCCCAACTACGAGTACCCACTCGTCGTCTGGTTGCACAGTGATGGTTTCAACGAAAACCAGGTCTGTCACGTCCTGCCACATGTGAGCACTCGAAACTATCTCGCTGTCGGCGTGCGGGCGACCCAAGCGACCGATGCCGCGGGTCACCGCTTTCGCTGGCATCAAAGCGAGCGAGGGTTGGCGGCGGCCGAACGCGCCATTTGGTCCGCGATCGCCACCGCAAGGGAAGACTACAGCGTCCACTCCGACCGCGTGGTTGTTGCCGGTTATCAAAGCGGAGGCGCAATGGCGCTGCGGATGGCGATGCGTCACCCGGATTTTTTCTCGGCCGCGATCTCGCTCGGCGGCAGCCTTGGGCCGCTTGCCTCGCTTCAGATCGACACCGAGCGTGTTCGGCGGCGTCGCTTGCCGATGCTCTGGCAATGGTCGCTCGAAAGCGATTCCTACAATGAGTCGCGGTTGGTCAGTGAGATCAAATCGGCCATGGACCTGCAGGCACGGCTGGAGATTCGTCAGTACCGCAATGACGACGAAATGAACACGGCTGTTCTCTCAGATTTGAACCAATGGATCATGAATCACGTGGTCAGCGGCGCCCCGGTAGGTAAACTGGGGTCGTGGGATTCGAGTCCCGTCTCTTTCTCCGAGAATTGACGCTTGCCCGATCCATCCGCAGAGACCCAAAGTTAATGACCGACGAAAAACACGAACCGGACGCCGATCCAACCGCATCCGAAAACGTCGAGTCAGACGGGTCTTCTTCACCAGCCAAAATCTTGATCGTTGACGACGACGCGGAGATCATCGATTCGGTCCGCTACGCGCTTGAGGGTGAGGGCCATGAGGTCGTCGTCGCAAGGGACGGTAATCAGGGACTTGCGCTCGCCGAAAGAGAAGACCCCGACTTGATCATCCTCGACATGATGATGCCCAAACGCAGTGGTTTCCTTGTTCTTGAGAAGCTACGCCGGATGTCCGAGGCGATGGTGCCGGTCATCATGATCACCGGCAACGAAGGAAGCCGACACAAGGCGTACGCTGAACTGCTGGGCGTGAGCGATTACATCCGAAAGCCATTTCAGATGCAAAAGCTCTTGCGGGCGGTGCAGGACAAGCTCGCGTCGGCATGAGCGACCAACTGCTCGTCAGGGTCGCCGCGGTGGCGGGTGCAACCGGCGTCTTAATCGGTGCCTTTGGCGCCCACGCACTACCGGATTTCCTCGCTGATTCGGGGATGGAACCGTCAACGATTGCTCGACGAATGGCTCAGTTTGAGACCGCCGCTCGCTACCATCTGATTCACGCGGTGGCGATTCTCGCGGCCGGGTCGCTCGGTCAACGGAACCCGCGACTGGTGCGTGCCGTCGGTCTAATGTTCGCCATCGGCATCTTGCTGTTTAGCGTCAGTCTCTATTTGCTGGTGATCACCGACACGCCAAAGCTTGGCGCGATCACCCCACTCGGCGGAGCGACCTGGATCGTTGCATGGACCATGCTATTTTTCGGTGTCGGTCGCACCCCATCGCAGAGTTGATCGACTTCGTTTACGCTCTCGCCTCAGACGGGTTTGCGGTCAATGAACACGGTCATTTGGCCGCGACGCCCCGCTGGATTAGCAACGCGTCGATCGAAGTGGCTTGTGATGACAGACGTGCCCGACCTGAGCCCCCTCGTTGATCGATGGACGCGTCGTCATTTGTTGGATTTGGAAAGCCTGCGGGCCGACGAAATCAATACGGTGCTCGATGCCGCGCAACGACTGAAGGACGCGACCGAGGGCTGTCGACGAAAGTTGCCGTTGTTGTCTGGAAAGACCTGCGCGAACCTTTTCTTTGAAAACAGCACGCGTACACGCAACAGCTTTTCGCTCGCGGCCAAACGCTTGGGCGCCGACACGGTTGAATTCGGTTCCTCGGGTTCGAGTGTCGCAAAGGGTGAAACGTTTGCCGACACGGCCAAGACGATCGAGGCGATGGGTGTCGATTGGGTCGTCACACGCCACTCCACTCCTGGAACGCCGCACCTGCTAGCGCGCGAACTGGGTTGCTGCGTCCTGAGCGCCGGTGATGGCCCGCATGAGCATCCCACGCAGGGGCTCTTGGATCTGCTCACCATCCGTCAGCACCGTGGAAGCATCGAAGGGCTGACGGTGGCTTTGGTGGGTGACATCGCACACAGTCGAACGGCGAGAAGCAATATTTGGGGGCTACAGAAACTCGGCGCTCACGTGATCATCTGCGGTCCGCCGACCCTGGTCAGCGACCGATGGGAGGAACTCGGATTCGAAGTCGCGCACCATCTCGATGAAATCCTTCCACGCTGTGATGTTTTGAATCTGTTGCGGATTCAGTTTGAGCGGCAAAACGCCCGTCCGTTTCCAAGCGTGCGTGAATACGCGGCGCTCTACGCCATGAACGGCGCTCGGATGCAACAAGCCAAGGACGACATCTTGATCATGGCACCGGGGCCGATTAATCGAGGCGTCGAAATCACGCCCGAAGTCGCCGATGGGCCTCATTCCGTCATCCTCGAGCAGGTGACCAATGGGATCGCGGTCCGCATGGCCGCTTTGTACTTGCTCTCGGCGGCCGACGAACGATTTGCGGAGAAGGCCTGATGAAAAACACCCGGCCTGCGATCTTGATCGACAACGGTACTTTGATCGATCCTTCGCAAGGATTGAATCGCTCGGGAAGGATCTTACTCGCCGATGGGAACATTGTCGGCATCGACGTCGCCAACGATGATTTGCCTCCGGAACATCTTCGAATCGACGCGACCGATCGCATCGTCGCGCCCGGACTGGTGGACCTGGGAGCAGAACTCCGTGAGCCCGGGTTTGAAGAAGACGAAACGATTCATTCCGGTGCGCATGCGGCCCTCGCCGGCGGGTACACCTCCATCCTGACTTCCTCCAGCACCGATCCGGTCATCGACTCCCACGGGGCCGTCGAGTTTGTTCGGCAAAAAGCGACCAAGGCGCGAGGGGCCCGTGTCCATGTCGTCGGCTGCTTGAGCAAGGGTCGCGCCGGACAACAGATGGCCGAACTCGGCCTGCTCGCCGAGGCCGGCGCGGTCGCATTCAGTGATGCACCCCGGTCGGTGTCCAATGATGCACTGCTGAAGCGGGCTCTCGAGTATTGCCGCATGCTCGATCGCACGATCATCGATCGCCCCGAGGTCCCCGAGTTGGCCGAGGGCGGCGTGATGCACGACGGTCAAGTCTCGCTGGTCCTCGGCCTGAAGGGGCTTCCGACGGAAGCCGAGGATTTGGCCGTGGCGCGAGATGTGCGGATCGCCGAAGCCACCAACGGAAGACTACATGTCGGGCCCGTCAGCACGATGGGAGCCGTCGACATGCTGCGTCGCGTGAAGAGTCGCGGCGTCGTGGTCACCGCTTCGGTGTGCCCGCACAATCTGCTTCTTACCGATGAGGTCATGCGATCGTTCGAGTCACGGTTCAAAGTCCATCCACCGATGCGGAGTTCGCGGCATGTCGAGATGCTTTGTCAGGCGGTCGGCGACCAAACCATCGACGCGATTCAGTCGGGTCACATGCCACGTAGCCGTGAAAAGATGATGAACGATCTGGACCAATCTCCGTTCGGAATGTCGGCGCTGGAAACGGCATTGTCGACGGCCGCTACGGCATTGGTCGCGCCGGGGATTCTCGACTGGAGTGGACTAATCCACCGCATGTCGACTCGGCCCGCGCAGATCGTGGGCCTCAACGCGGGTACGCTTCAGATCGGCGCGGCCGCGGACGTTACCGTGATCGATCCAAACGCTAAGTGGACCGCTTCGGCCGACCAACTCCGTTCGACCTGCGTCAGCACACCACTCGACGGTACGGAGCTACTTGGGAAGGTCACGCACGCGATTGTCGGCGGTGAACTTCGCTTCGAAAGCTCGACGCGTTGAAACACGTCAGCGTGACGACACGGCAATTTCGGTTTCCCCGAGTTTCGGAGTTGGATTCCAAAGTGGGCGGCGTTCGTTTTCGGGGAGCAGCGTGCGATTCACTCTCTCCGGATCATGCTGCGTCCAAGTCTCTCGCATCGTCTTCGCCCAGACTTCGCGAATCGTCGACTTGTCTTTCCAACGGACGAGGTATCCGTTCGGCTTCCAACGTCGCCGAGGCAGCTGAGACTCGCGTTTGACAAGCCGCCAGGCCCGAACATGAAAGCGGCGTTGGTCGGAACACCAATCGTAAAAGACGACTTGGCGAAAAACCTCGCGACCGTTGTCGTCAAGAAAGTGGTTCAGTTCCACCATGTCCACGTCGGCTCGGGTCGCCGTCGGCGTGACGGCCGGAACGATACCCGACGACCAGATCGCAACAATCTGTAAGACAATTCCCATTTGCTCGCCCTCCTGCGCGCACCTCGATCACTTCCCATTGAAGGTCAGTCATTGATTGAGCGTGTGGTCGGAACGAGCTTCGCGGCGGCCGGTCGGACTAGCGATAAAAACTTCCGCTTGTGCCCGTGGCTGGGTAGCCGCCAGCTGGATAGCCGGTCGATCCCGACGTGCTGCCTGGTGCGTATCCTGGAGTCGTCACAGATGGCGATTGACTTGTGGGTGCGAGCGTCGCACTCGCGGTTGAAATCGTGGATGTCGTACTAGACGGTGCCGGCGGCAATTGCACGCTCGGCGTGGAAGCCATGGGCGGTAACTTCGGAGTGAAGGGCTTTGGATTTGAAGCCACCTCGTAACTCTTTGTCGCAGTGGCGTTTACTTTCTCGGCCAAACCCGCCGGCAACGCGAAGCCACCGCCGGAGTTGTTAGAGAGTGTCGCTGGCGGTGCTGGCGCGTTGGAAGTCGGCAATCCAGCGAATGAGGAGGCGGGCGGTGGAAGGGTCGTCGAACCTGCTGCGGGCACCTTGGGCGTTGTCAATGGCGGCATCGCCAACCCAGCCGACCCAATCGTGGGCGACTTCGTCGTCGAACCGGTACCGGCCGCGGCGACGGAAGACGCGCCCGGTGGCGTCGCGCGAGTGCCGAATTGATATCCCGTGGGAATCGCAGGCACGGTCAAATCAGACGGCTTCGCACCGGGTGTCGTGTAGCCGGGAGGACCGGTTGGGGCCGTTGGTTTGCCCGCGGTGGCTGCGAATGGGTAGCCGTTAGCTTGAGCCGCGGCGAAATTCGCTTCCGTACCGGTTTTCGGGAAACCGGCAGTCGGCGAACCCGCTGTCGCGAACGAAGGCTGCGTTGAATTGTTGGCGATGGCGAACGACGGCGTCTCGGGAGCCGTCACGCCGCCGGCGACCGAGGTGATCGCGTTCGGTGTCGAAGACTCGCTCGGAGGTGCCGGATACGTGGTCGTTGGCCCCTGTCCGGCGAGCGTTTCAGGCGAGGGTCTCTTGCCAAAGCTGAACAAGCTCCACTTCGGCGTAACACTTCGGCAACCCGCCAAAGTCAAGATCACGGCCGCGCAGGCGACCTTTACCAGAGCTTGTTTTGACTTGGAAATCTGCATCCTTGCAGCCCTCATCCTCTTTTGTGCACACCGTCCAGTAGGATCGGTCGATTTTTCAAAT
>JBCBLJ010000378.1:0-7737 GCA_038520195.1 Planctomycetota bacterium | reverse complement strand
GTTGCGATCGGTGTCTCTTTCTCGCTGCTTCGATGTCGGTTCGATCGATGATTCGCGACTAGAAAGGAATCACATGGTTTTGACTTCCGTTTGACAATCCATCGCGCGGCTTTTGCAAGAATCCGAACGTCGATGGGCTTGGTGTCTTCGGAGGTGTGCCGTGTTTCTATTCGCGAAGTTCCGTTGGTCTTGGATGTGGACGTTAACAGCGATCGCCGGATCCTTCGGAATCTTCGTGGCTGTGAGCGTCTACTTCGATCCGACGCGGACTGCAGTGTTCCTTCTTGAGAAGGGAGGATTGCGTGACCATCCGCTATGGAGAACCGCGTTCTACTTCCACGTCGTAGGCGCATGCGTGTGCCTGGCAACCGGGCCGCTGCTGATGTTTCTACGGCTGATCCGGGTTCGTCGATTTCATGCGGTGATTGGCTATATCTACCTCAACGCCGTGTTGTGGATCGCGGCGCCGGCGGGATTGATCATCAGTCCTGCGGCCAAGGCGGGTTGGTTATCGGCGTTGGGTTTTAGCGTCACGGGAATCCTTTGGTGGTGTTCCACTTGGAGGGGCTACCAAACGATCGGCAAGATCGACATTCGATCACACATTTGCTGGATGTTGCGGTCGTACAGCATCGCCTTGAGCGCGGTTTGGTTTCGTATCGTCCAGCACCTGATTGGATTCAGCGTGCCAAGTGTCAGTGATTCGACGAACTACATCGTTTCGGTTTGGTTGAGTTTGCTGATCAGTGTCTGGATTTCCGAAACGTGCATCCACCGATTTTTCGGTCGAGACCGGGCGACGTTGGGTCGACCGGCACCTTTCGTTTCTGCTCAGTGAGAGAGTCTTGCAATGAACCGTTACCTGTTCGTTCCTCTGGTGATCACGCTCGTTGGTTTCGCGTGGGTTTGGTCGTCACAGCATTCGCGCGGCGAACGCGTCTCCGTTTCGGTCGAGACGCGAGATTACGAGGCAACTCCGATTCGCGAACTGCTGCCGTCGGAGCAGGCGGAAGCGATGATCCTCAAGGATTGGCCGACGATAAGTCCACGCGAGGTGATGTCGCGCGTCGCGCCTCGCCGCTCTTATCATGTTGCGCTGATCGCCGAGCCGCAGCGGCATGCGGGTTCCGATTTCCTCTGGGACCTCCAAGTGACCGTCAATTGGAAGGATTCGCATTATCCGATTCACGTCGACCGAATCAGCGGCCTGGCTTCGGTCTTCGCCGACAATGTTTGGCAACCCTACGAAACTTGGCGACTCAAGTCACAAGCTCAGCATGAGCACCTACTGACCGGAAAGCGCCGTTCGGACAGGAGCGAAGCCGTGATGCATCCCGAGGCCCTGCAACGCCTCGTTGGTGACAAAGCCTAAGGCCTGTGCCGTTCTGCTGGACACATCGCCGACTCAATGACGAGACCCGCAGCGGGGGAAGACTCGCGCTGCGGGATCAGAAACTCCGCCGAGCGGGTTCATCGATCTCGCGGGATGCGCCCCTCGATCAGGTCGATCGACAATGCGGTCAATTCACGACGCGATTGGTGCCTTCGAGTTCGTTGAGAGCGCGATTGATGACTCGGACGCGATACTTACCGTCTGAGTTAAAGCCTTTGGTGTACTGAAGGCCGGCCCGCATTTGCTCGATCACCGGTCGGGCTTGTTCGTCGATCTCGTCGAGAACGATCGCGGCATGAAGACGTTCCCACTGGGCCCCTTGCTTCATCTCTTCGATCAAAACGGGTAAGGCAAATTTTGGCGTACCCATCCGACACAGTGCCCGCGCGGCGGCGGTTCGAACCGCGGAGGATTTGTCGTTGAGCATTTCAACAATGATCTCATGCGCGGATTCCTTCGCCTTGGCTCCGAGATTGCCGATACCGGTCGCTGCCCAGTAGCGGACCGTACTCTCTTTGTCATCCGCTCGAGCGATGAGGTCATCCAGGCTTCCGTCTCCCTGCGACGCCAGTGCAGCGGTCTCGGCGATTCGCGCGTTGACGGCTTCTTGGTCCGGTTGCCGAAGGATCTCGTATTCACTGCCGACGGATTGCCGGCGCTCATGAATAATCGGCTCGGGGATCAGTCCGAGGTCTCCGGTTTCTTGGACCCAAGCCAGGTGAGCGCGTCTCATCCTTTTGAGCACTGCGTCATACTCGGGGTTTTCCGAAAGGTTATTGACTTGGTGTGGATCGGCCAGGCAATCGTAGAGTTCTTCGACGGGTTTCGTTGCGGAGAAAAGGTATTCGGCCGCGGGCGGTAACTGACCGTCCTGATGTAGCCGCCGCAATTCACGCATCGTTGCGCCTTTCTCCGCAGTGTTCATGTACTGGTAGAACGTTTTCAGCGGCTCGTAGTTGCGGATGTAACGAAAGCGTTTATCCCGAACCGTCCGGATGATGTCGTATCGCTCATCCATCCGGTCGCGAGCACCGTAGACATAGTCCCGAGGCTCGACCGCGTCCCGTCCCAGGAATGCTCGGCCTTGGATGTGCTCGGGAACGTCGACACCGGCGAGGCTCAAGACGGTTGGGCCGAAATCAATGGAACTTACCAACCGATCGGAAACCGAACCGGGGATGGCATCATTCGGCTCACGAAACGTTTCGGGGATTCGAATGACCAACGGGATATGGGTCCCGGAGTCGTAGAGCCAGCGTTTGGCTCGCGGCAGACCAACCCCGTGATCGGACCAGTACATGATGATGGTGTTTTCGTAGAGCCCATCTTCTTTGAGTTGATCGATCAACTTGCCGGCCCAGTGGTCCATGGCGGTGATCAACTCGTAGTTGCGTTTCCAATCCTCACGAATGATCGGCGTGTCGGCGTAGTACGGCGGCAGCGTGAGTGCATTGGCGTCACGACGCTCGGCTTTGGTGAGATCCTTGGTGACCGATTCGTATTTGGACTTCTTCGCGATGCCGGATTCGTGGCATCCCGTAAAGTTAAAGACGGCGAAGAACGGCTGCTTATCGCGATCACGATTTCTCCAATGGGCTTTGCGCGAGGAGTCGTCCCAAGCATTCTTGGGAGTATTGAATTGGTAATCCTGTTTTGAGTTGTTGGTGCAATAGTAACCGGCCTTTCGAAGGTACGTCGGAAACGGCTGGATGTGATCCGGCAACTGCGCGGTGCATCGCATGTGGTGCGTGCCGAGCGTTGTTTGATAGATGCCCGTAATGATTCCGCTGCGGCACGGAGCGCAGACGCCGGCGGTTGTGAAGGCGTTGGAGAATCGGACGCCCTCGAGAGCCAGTTGGTCGATCCGGGGTGTGATCGCGTCGGCGTCACCGTAGCAACCGAGGTGCGCGCTGATGTCTTCGCACGACAGCCACAGAATATTGGGCGACCGTTCGCCCGCGCCAGTGATACTGGCGGCGAAGAGCAGGCAGGTTAGGATGAGGGTTCTTGTCACAATCGTTTTCTCTTTTTCTCGCACCAGTCTTTCGACGCACATCATAGGCCGATCGCTCGACCGGCGGGTGATCAGGGGCCGGAATGGTCGACACGTCTCCGTGGATTGATTTGATGGAAGGTGCTGCCGCGTTGAATGTTGCGCCGATCGCATTGGTCGGCACCTATTTTCTGTTGAAGTGGAAAGCGAGTCAGGGTCGCAAGTACATGGAGATATACATCCAAGAAAACGGTCTCGACGCCTAAGTCGTGCACTCCGGAATTCCGCCCGCTTCGGTTTTGGCTTCGAAATCGGAAGGGCGACAACTGGGTGAAGGTTCGAGCTTCGGGCGGAAGCGAACAGTGGGCTCGAATTCGCGGTAGTCTGTTCAGCGACGACCGTGTCGATTTTTTTTTTGCGTAGCCGCCAAGTTGCGTTCCGTCACGCCAAACTCGAAACTGAGTTCATTGTGAACCGTTCGCAACTGTCTCTGAGCTATGCGCATGCCATCCCAGCAGCGACCCCTTTATCCTTCGCGGCCGACGATCGTCCTGGGGCTCGGTGTGTTGTTGCTAGCGTCGTTCGGAGCTTTCGATTCTCCGGAAGGGCGCGAACGGGGTTTTGCCTTTGGTGCCGACGTGAAACCGGTCATCGTTCGCCTATCCAGTGACCGCTGTGCGTTGTCGGAGTGGGGAATCGCGATCGTGCCGAAGGGAGATTATCGCTTTTTCCGAATCGAAACCTTCGATGGCATTCCGTCGGGCGAATTGGCTTTTTGCAGCATCGATTCGGAGGTAATCGGCCGCGCACGACCGCTTGATCCCCTGCGGGATGATTGGTCCGTTGATGGCGACTCAGACGGAGCGATTGAGGAGCTTGAGGAGGTCACGTGGCAGACGCCGCAGAGGGATCGCGGCTTCGCCTCGACGGTTCACGTCGGCCGATTTCTGCGCGGAACGACACCACTGATATTGACGGTCCATCAATTCGGAGCGGGTTCGCGTCGTGAGGCCGACTACTCGAGCATGCTCGAGGAACTGGTGCGATGTTTCGAGCCCCTCTAGCGGAACCGCGCCGAGAAACGTTCGTTGACGCATCTGCCATCAGTTAAGACAATGACGCCCCGCAGAGTCAGCCTAGCCCTCCCAGGCTGAACATGCGCTCGTCATTCGGATCGCCCCCGTTCACGGTGAATTCATGCTTCTCAGACCCCTCCTTGTTGCCGCCGTGATCTGGATGTCGTGCTCCGCGGCACGGGCGCAGACGTTCTCGGCGCAGACGTTCGCGGAGTCACTTTCGAATGCAGCCGAAGACTCGGTGGAGCGGGTCGATCCAAAGAAGATTCCCGACATCGAATCGACGAAAGTGGCGTTCCGCGCCGCGGCCGAATCCTTGCGGCTTCATTTGTCGCAAACAGCCGACGACGAAAACGCGGCGGCGTGGATGCGATACTTAGCCGTCGACGAAGTCTTGGCCGGTATCGATGACGATGTTTCAGAAGCCGCACTCGCCAAGTTGGCTTTGAAGTCGGCAAACCGTGGCGTCGGGATTCATCCGGGTTTAGAGGTGGCGGCGGTGATGGCGGTCCGTGATGCGGCGACCGCGCTGAGCAACTCACTGCGATTTCGCAAGAGAGAATTGACCACTCGATTGTTGGCTCGACGTCTAGGAAAGCTTGCGGAGGAATGGGACAAAATCGAGGCGGTCCCTTCGGTCGACGAGAACCAAGACTTGCGATTGGTCCTGGGCCTCTTGGAAAAGACCGGGCAGGACGTTCCTTTGATGACACGCGCTCGAGCGCTTTACAGTCATCCCAATCTTTGCATCGCCGTGAGCGGTTCGGCGATTCAGCAGGCGGTCACTCGACCGGTGGATGAGCCCACGCCGGTGCGTGACTGTATCCTCGGCACGCGGTTGGTCGGCAATGCGCGACTGTGCGGGGATGTGACCGCGGTCTTGTTACCGTCGGTGGGGAGTGTCCGGATGCAGTTGGTGATGAATGCGACGGTGCAATCGCAGAACACCGGCTACAACGGACCGGTTCGGCTGCGGACTTCGAGTCAGGGCCAGGTTCAGGCGACGCGGTCGTTAACCATCACGGAATCCGGTGTCGCACTGGAACCGGCTTCTTCGACCGGGACGTTGACGTCTCAACTCAATGCAATCGAGCATCGATTACGAATCGTTCGGCGGATCGCGCGTCGCAAGGCGACCGAGCAGAAATCGCTCGCGGACTCGATCGCAAAACGCAAGATGTTGAACCGCGTGACGGAGGGCTTCGTCGAGCAAACCGACGCTGCCGTTTCGCGTCCCGTTCCCGATCTCATGGCGCAGGCACTTCCGTGGCTGCAACGACTCGGGTTGTCTGAACCGGCGCGGCTAATCGGCTCAACTCGCCATTCGGTTTACCTGACCAGTACGGTTCGGCAAGACGAAGAGCTTGCGGCAGCGACACCAGCCCCGACGGTTTCGCCGCTTTACGACGCGGCCCTGCAAGTACATGAGTCGCTGATCAATAACACGGCCGGAGCGATCTTCGCCGGTCGAACCGTGACACGGCGGGAACTCGTGACATTGGCCGAGAAGGCGGGAGCAACGTTGCGACCCGATGAGGAACAAGAGGATTTTGAGATCGACTTTGATCCCGTGCGACCCATCCTCTTCGAAGCCCGCGACGGGAAGCTTCGCGTCGGAATTCGCGCGACCCGATTCAAGCAGGGTAAGTCCAACCGAAAAGACGTCTTCGAAGTTTCCGCGGTCTATCAGCCACTGATCACAAGTGACGGGCGCATCGTTTTGGAACGCGTCGGCGAGACCAAGATTGACTTCCCAACGTCCAGGTCTGGACTTGGGATCGCTTCCAAACGTGGTGCGGTGAAGGATTCGATCGCAGACGCGTTTCCGAAACGGCTGTTGGAACAGCCGATCACCATCCCGGCCGACGCGGAGGTGCCCGCGTTAGCAAATCAGACCTTGTCCGTTCGTCAGTTCGAAGCCAACGATGGCTGGCTAACGATCGGCATCGGCCGCTAGCGAAAGGCGGCGATCGCGAAGGTCATACGGAATGACGCCAGTTCGCACTGTCAAGCAAGACGGTTGACGCGCGCCAAAAAGGTCGGTTCCCGCCACCGGCTGCGGCCTTGGCTTCTTAGAGTTCCTTGACGCGAACATCCTTGAAGAACACTTTCATGTGGTGGTTGGCGTGTAACTGAAGTCCGATCGGGCCTTCATCGTTGATGGCGACGCCCGTGTAATCCACAAATGGTTCACCGTTGAGGAACGTTTGAATCCGTTTCCCGGTGACTCGAATCTTGAGATGATTCCACTCGCCGACCCGATGAAACGTCGCGATCTTGTCCGTTTTTCCGGGGTAGCTTCCACGTTTATCTTTGGGCGCGTAAATGCAGCCGGTCATGTCCTTTTTCAGACTGCCCGAAATGCCGATTTGCACCTGATGCCCATCGCCTCGGACAAAAACACCGGTGTCGTAGTATTCGGAGGGTGTTTGATACTTAAGTTCGAGTTCGTAATCGCGGTATGGCTTCTGAGTCCAGAGATTGGAACCTTTCTTGTCAGCATTCTCGGCCACGATCTGCCCGTCTTGAACGGTCCAGGCGTCAGTGACATCACTTTTCTTGGAACGAACGACCCAACCGTCCAGCGATTTACCATCGAACAGGTTCGTCCAATCTTCGGCATGTGAAGCCGAGCCAAGAGTGAGGGTGACGAAACCAAAAATCAGGCAGCAACGTGTGATCATTGTGAAAGCGACCAGGCGGGCATGTGGTGGGAAGCGGTTTAGAACGGATTCTACACCAGCGCCAGCGTTACCATCGTGAGTCGATACAGGGGGAAAGAGCGGCAAGTCTGGGAAAAGAGAAACCTTTCGTGATACGATGTGTTGCTCAAACGTGGATGGATGCGGCAACGGCCCGCGATCCAGAGGGTTCCGACTGACCGCGACAGAAAATGCCCCGAGAGACTCGCAAAGACCGATCCGATTCAGACCTCCGGGAGACCCTGGACCACTCCACGACGGACACTCGCAGTGGCGAAGGTCCCCTGGCCGAGCGTTTGTTGCCCGTCAAGCTGGGGCGCTATCAAGTGACGAGGCTGCTCGGCCGCGGCGGCATGGGATCGGTCTACCTTGCCCGTGACGAGCAGCTCGATCGAGATGTCGCGCTCAAGGTTCCGAAGTTTGATCTCAAGGAAAACAGTCGGGCTCGAGAACGGTTTTACCGTGAAGCCCGAGCGGCGGCGAAGATCACTCATCCAAATCTGTGCCCGATCTACGATGTCTCTGAGATCGATGGCATCCACTGCATCGCGATGGCCTACATCAAAGGCCGGC
>JBCBLJ010000219.1:0-10712 GCA_038520195.1 Planctomycetota bacterium | reverse complement strand
CGACTGGCCGATGACGATGGTGGGATCGGTGAGCTGGACACCGTTGTCTTTGTCGGCGAGCGTGACACCGTCGCGCCAACGCTCGATATCGTCGATGTCACACCGGATCCCCGCAACACCAATGTGGGAACGGTGGCGTTCCACTTCGACGAGGCCGTTCGAGGTTTTGATCTTGGTGATCTTGAATTGACGCGAGGAGGAACCGCGATTGACCTTTCGACGTTGGACCTCCGCCAACTGTCACCGGCTCGCTACGAAATTGACTTGGCAAGCGTGACTGAGTCCGATGGCGAATACGAGCTTCGAGTGCTTCCAGAAACCTCAGGCGTGACGGACCTCGCTGGCAACGCAATGACCACTGGCGGATCGGACCAATTCACGATCGACACGCTGCCTCCGAGGGTGGAGAGTCTGGTATACGATGACGAATCGGGGCAACGCAGCGTTGTTCGAAGCATCACCGTGACGTTCGATTCGATCGTTCAAATCGACGAGGGTGCCTTCTCGGTGAGAAGTTCGACGAATGAGGCGGTGGGGGTTCAGGTTCAATCGAGCGTCGTCAACGGCAAGACCCGAGTCTTGTTGACATTCAGCGGATCGTTGGTGGATTCCAGTGGTTCGCTCCAAGATGGAAACTACCGACTCACTATTCTTGATACACATGTTCGCGATTTCGCCGGCAACTTGCTCGACGGTGACGCGGATGGATCAGCCGGCGCGAATGCCGCGGACGATTTTTATCGTCTGTTCGGCGACGTCGACGGCGATCGCGATGTGGACGGCCAGGACTATGGGAGATTCGCGTCGGCCTTTCTGAAGTCCACTTCTGATGCGGGCTACATCGCGGCGTTTGACTCCGACAACGACGGCGACATCGATGGACAAGACTACGGACGGTTTGCCCAACGCATATTTACGGACCTGCCAGAGTGAGCACGCCGCTGTGGCTTGATAGGCACAATCGCGATCGTACGTTTAGCCTGTTACCTCGAGTTGAGCGAGGAATTGGCTCAACTGCGTCTTCTAGACCGAAAAGCGGCCTTTCGAGCGGATCTCATCGCCGCCAACGTCGCTGGCATCGACCTCGCCGGGCGGTTCTAATGCTGTATTAGAGGTCGCCAAAGATTCCGCGACCAAGCTCAACAGGCGATCCAAACAATGGATCGCATTTCATCAGCCAATTGACAAGTAATGGGGCCGTCTCGAGATGAATCGCATCCTCGTCCTTCTCATGTGCCTCATACTTTTGCCTCAATTGGCATTGGCCGATGACAAGCCAAAACCGAAAACGCCGTTTCCGAAAGCAAAGGTACACGGCGACAAGTGCACGTTCCATTTTCCGATCGAGAACACTAAGCGAGTCTGGGACTGGGGCGTCAGCCCAGCAAATCGTTGCGAGTATTCCTGGATGGTTACCGTCAAGCGTGGCGAGACCTCTTATCAACTTGGATTTTCACACTTCAATCCCGTTCCTGATCCACAGTCGGGCAGTCTCGCGAGACTGTTGGAAACCGGGCAATCGGATGTCTGGAAGCTCGACGCCGATGGAACCGGTGCGTCGAACGTGGATGGCAAGAGCGTGACCTGCCGTGCGGCGCGAGATCACCTTGAGATTGTCCTTGACAGCGAGGCATGGACGAAAAAGCTGTTTGCCGATCGCCCCAAGACGGTTCAGTTCGAGACGAGCGGAACCCAGTTGAAGCGAACCAAAACCACGGTCAAGGTCGACTACAAAATGACGGATTGAACAATACACGATCTGGCCTCCCGCGAACTGTTCGCCCTGATTTCAGCAGTGTTGACCCAACCCTTGGAAAATTTAGTCAATCCATATCGACCTGTTGATGGGGATTCGAGTCGTGCGACGACACGCTCACCGTTCCGAGTGGGTTGGTATGTCGCGGGCGTGATTTTGGGAGTAGTCGTTGGATTTGGAAGGCCGCGTTCGATGCTCGCCGACATGATCGCGGAGCCTCTGGGAGGTCTGCTTTTCTTCGTCGCCTGGCTCGTGATTGGGTCGCTGGGCTCGCTGATCAGGACACCTCGAATCCGTCGTTCAACGTTTTCTAGTCTCGACAAGATGGTCCGAGTACTCGGCGGCTTGATCTTTGGGTATTTGGCCGTCGTTCTTGGCTTCCCCATCGATTCATGGGCGGCCGGGCTAGGCATTCCGTTTGGCATCAGAACGAGTTTTTGGTTCGGCTGTTTGAAGTTACTGCCCGGGCTACTTGTATCAACGATCGCTGAGTCCGGACTCGTTCTTTGCCTGCGAAGCCGAATGGAATTGGATTCACTCAACGACACCATCGCAGAGTCCTGAATGCGTACGCCGACGTGAGACGCGGCCCGATCTCGTTCGATTCTTGTCCATGAGCTGCTATGATCAATCGGCCCTCGCGGGTCGAGGCTTGGAGACACGCCTCGAACTTGCGAAGTCTGATCGAGTGCGATGTGATCCGTTTTTCTCGCCCCGTAGTTGAGGTACCGTCGCTTGAACCGGCACGTCGTTCTTCTTGGCGATTCAATCTTTGACAATGGCTTGTATGTCCCCGGTGGTCCCTCGGTGACGGAACACGTCGGGCGACTCTTGCCTCCAGGGGACCGTGTGTCCCTGGTGGCCGTCGATGGGGCAACGGTCTCATCGATCTTCCGACAGGTAGAACGCATCCCTGAGGACGCGACCCACTTGGTGCTTAGCGCAGGAGGCAACGACGCGCTGTGGACGGCGGGGAATATCTTTCATGCAGAGTCGACGGACGTCCGCGAGTCCCTTCAACGTGTGGGACAATCTGTTGCTGAGTTCGGTGATGAGTACCGCCGTTTGATTGACGAATTGCGGCGTCGCAGACTCCCACTCGCTGTCTGCACCGTGTACGACTCCGTACCGGGCCTGGACTTGTCGGAAGTCACTGGACTCTGTGTGTTCAATGACACGATCTCGCGCACGGCATTCTCCGTTGGCGCGACCCTGATTGACCTGCGAACGATCTGTTCCGAGAAGACCGACTACGCCGAAACATCGCCCATCGAACCCTCGGCAAGTGGTGGCGGAAAAATTGCGCGTGCGATTATTGAGTCGGTGATCGGCAGCGACTCATTTCACCGTGTCATAGGTTAGTGTTGAGAATCCGTTGCGCTCCGGATCGACGCGACGTCTTTAAGAATGCGGTAGGTTCAACCCTTATGATGCTTCGTGGGTGTGTTCGACGAATCAAGCAACCCTCTTCAGTACCGCCGCCCTAGCGAATCGATAGACTACGACGATTGACATCACTTCAGTTTTGCAACCTTCTGGCAATTTTGCGATGAGTTACAATCCGTACCAAGCGCCGCTTTCGGTTCCCTCGGGCGACGGCTTTCCTGGCGACCCGGATCGTCTTTTGAAAATTGCGAAGGCGCAACGGTCGGTGAACCTTGCCTTGTTAATGTATCTCGGGTTGATTCCGATCAATGTGGGGATCTCGCTCGCGGGTGAAGTTGCTTCATGGGTTGGATTCGCACTCATCCTGTACATCCTTGTGATGCTAGTCTTTGGAGCCGTCTCCGTTTTTCGCCTTGCTTCGGTTTTGCGCGGCCGAGGACTGGCCATCCTCTATCTCGTCGGGATGATCATTCCGCTGATCGGTGCGATCCTACTACTGTCTCTAAGTAGTCGAGCAACCCGCGAACTTCGTGCCGCGGGTATCAAAGTCGGATTGCTCGGGGCCAATCCAGCTGACGTCGCACGATAGGTTGTCGGCGCATTGCTGACCCTATTTGTTTCCTGCGCCTCCCGTTTGCTTTTGCCCTCCCCGTATCATGCGAAGGTGCGTCGCGAGTGAGTGATGCATCCAAGTGGATGGAGGTGATCGCATGTTGACCTTTAATGCCGATGAGAACTTCTCGAGAGGATGGCTGCCGAACACCTGTTCACACGTAGTCGAGCTTCATCAAATCAGTGTCGAAAGCTAACTTGATGGGCTCATAAAGTCGTGACCCGCAACGGAAGCGACTACGTGAGAAGGAAAAAGCGCGAAGAAGTCAGCCGACTGGCCCACCGGATTGCTCGGGCCCCCCGTCCAACGCGACACCGCTTTCGAACGTTTTCCCTCAAGTGACGGTTGGAGAATAGACGATCCCAGCAGGAACGGTCTTCAGGGGGCACACTTTCGGGCCTGTTCGTTCGGCAGGTTTTGGCCCATTGATGGTGGCGATCGCCAATCCGAGGAGTACCGATGATCACTTTGATTGCAGCTTACGCCGCTTGCATCTTGCTGATGGTCTGGTTGCTTTCTCGTGCGCCCAAACGAGAAGACCTCAGCAGTACCAACTACGAATCCGAGTTGGCGGACTCTCTTGTTCAGCAGGGACTCTCCCGCGTCGACGCGAAGCATGGCGACGACGCGCACGATAGTCGGACCATCTCGCCGACAGTCCCTTTCGACTCCTCACATTTCGACTCGCGCGATCGCAACGCAGGTTAGCGCATTTAACACAGAACCGGCAAACGCACGGCGTGGCCGCCTCAAGGTCCCGGTTTAGCCTCAGCCTGAACGCAAAACAGGTGTTTGTCGCCCCGAATCAGAATCAGGTCGTCCACTAGAGCGAGTGAGGCACTGACCTTCTCGCCGAGCCGATTAATGGCTTCCAATCGAGGAATGGACGTGCTCGAGAACACCAAGGTATTTCCGTCCAGGTCGGTGACGAAGACGTGCCCGTTGGCGGCGACCGGTGACGCGTAAATGTTGCCGAGTTCCCCGAGCCGCATCGCTCCAGGCGCGTCATCGCCGGAGATCGCGTCGACCCGCGTCATCACGTTTTGGTAATGCGTAAGAAAGTAGAGGCCGCCATCGACCAACAACGGCGAAGGAACGTAGGGCGTTCCTCGCGAGCGATCCCAGAGTACGTGATCGGTGTCGGTGACATCACCTGCCGCTCCGTCCAAGGAGATCGCCATTAGGGCACGCTTCTCGTAGCTGCTTCCAACATAGACGACGCCGCCTGCCGCAACCGGTGTAGCGACAATGTTGGCCGACATGCCGCCGCATTCCCAGATGATGGCGCCATCTTTCAAATCGTATCCGCGGACACGTTCGGTTCCGCAAACGACGACTTGCTTGGTATCGCCGACACCGACGATGATCGGCGAACTCCACGACGTGACTTCCTGCCGGTCTTTGCGCCAAAGTTCTTCGCCGGATTCCGTGTCGAGCGCGACGATAAAGGACTGGCCTTCGTGATCCCAATTGATCACCAGCGTTTGGTCCGCGAGTGCGGGCGAGCTACCTTCGCCGTGGCCGTGTTTGGAATGCATCTTGCCAAATTGCTTGCTCCAAACAACGTTCCCCTCAAAGTCGACGCAAAACAGTCCGTGCGAACCGAAAAAGGCGTACACCCGTTCGCCGTCGGTGACGGGCGACGCCGAGGCGAGGCTGGCGGTGTAGTGCCCACCTTCGTGTGGTACAGTCCGATCGAGTTCTTTCTTCCAACGGATGGCACCCGATTCACGATCGATCGCGACCAGCGTGAACGCGTGGGCCCGGTCGACGGCGACATTGTCATGAGCACCGGGTCGGCCACTCATCCGCGGCTCCAGCTTCGCGCCGACGGGGATTGCGGTGGTGAGAAAAACCAAATCACCGCCGACAATCGGTGAGCTATGGCCTCTTCCTTCAATGGCGGTCTTCCAACGAATGTTCCTGGTTCGGCTCCATTCGATCGGAGGCTTTGCGGTCGCCGATGCCCCGGTACCGAGTGGTCCGCGCCATTGTGGCCAGGAGGACGGTTCGCCCGCGAGTCCGTGGGCGTCGCCGAGGAGGATCAGAGCGACGCAAAGGACCGCCGGATGGCTGATTTTCATGGGTGCGCGTTTGGTTCGGATCAAAGCCGCCAGTCTATCCGAGTGGTCCCGATCGTTGGGAACGATCAACCGTCGGCAAACTTTCGGTACGCCCGAATGACTTCTTCTTTGCGATCAAAGAATGCACTGAGGACTTCAGGATCAAAGTGCCCGCCTCGCCCTTCTTCGAGGATCTCGAAACACCTCTCCAACGGAATCGCTTCTTTGTAAGGGCGTCGTGTGCTGAGCGCATCAAAGACGTCCGCGACGGCCGTGATTCGTCCTTCAAGCGGAATCTGGTCGCCTTCCAACCCCGCCGGATAGCCGGTCCCATCCCATTTTTCGTGGTGTGTTGCGGCAATCGCCGCTGCCATTCGCATTAGCGGCGAGTAGCAGTCCGCGAAAACTTGGACGCCAAACTCGGTGTGGACGCCCGTCGCAACCTCCCGATTGTCTTGGTTGCGATTCTCTTCTTCTTTGCGAATGATCTCTTCGCCGGTTCGGCAATGCGTCTTAATGAGACGATACTCTTCGTCGTCGAGTGGCCCTTCCTTTCGGAGCACTGAATCGGGAATACCGATCTTCCCGACGTCATGCAGTTGCGCCGCCAATTCGAGCCACTCAGCTTGACTCGGCGAGAAATCGAGTGCTTCGGCGATGATCCTCGCGTACTTGCCGACTCGAACGACGTGTTGCCCGGTTTGATCGTCGCGCAATTCCGCGGCTCGAGCCAAACATTGAATTGCCTCGCGCCGCGTCGCTTCCAACTCCACGGTGCGCTCGCGGACTTGAGCCTCGAGTCGCTCGGACTGATGGGCCAGATCGTCCATCCTGCCTTTGACCAGCAGCGTGTTATTGACCCGCGCGAGCAACTCACTGGGATCGATCGGCTTGTTCAAAAAGTCGGTGGCACCCAGGTTCAAGGCGTGGACTTTGGCGTCAGACTTTCGATCGGACGTAAAGATCAAAACGGGAACGTTACGTGTCTTGGAGTCGGCACGGAGGCGTTCGAGGATCTCGAGGCCACCGACGACGGGCATGTGAATATCCAGCATCACGATGTCCGGCATTTCCGCATGGATCAAATCGAACGCTTTGGTGGCATCGGTCACTTCATGGAACTGCGAATACCCGGCTTCCTTGAGATACTTTTTGGCGGTGAGAATCGTCGACGGCTCATCATCGACGATTGCGATCGTCGTCGAGTCCGGTGTCTTGCGTCCATCGCGGGGTACGTCGAGCGGCTGGATCGCGGTCGGCTGGAGTGCCGCGGCGGGTCGGCTTTCGTTTCCATCGTTGAAGTACGATCGATTGCGGCCATCACGTTTCGCCGCGTAGAGCGCCGCGTCGGCTCGCTCGATTAGTCGTTGTGGATCATCACCCGCCATCGTCGTACTGACGCCGAGGCTGACGGACATCGCGACATCGTGCCCGCCCGCAAGCCCGAGTGCCTCGACGCGTGTTCGCATCCGTTCGCAGGCTTCCCGCGCGTCATGCGCACAACTGGTTGGCATGATGACGGCAAACTCGTCGCCGCCGAAACGAGCGACCAGGTCCATGGATCGAGTTGCGGCCACGATCGCGCTTGCCACCGACTGCAGTGCTTCGTCGCCGTATTGATGGCCCATTCGGTCGTTGATCGATTTGAATTGATCAACGTCGATCATGGCGAGCGACACAGGCGTTCGGTGACGAACCCAATCGTTGAGGCGCCGCGTGATTTCGTATTCAAAAGCGCGCCGGTTGGCGATCCCGGTCAGCGGGTCGCTCAGCAAATCCGATTCGAGCTGTTTGGTCTTTTGGGTCGCGAGGTCACGAAAGACCTTTTCCGAAAGTGCGTTGCGAGCCCGCGCGACCAGTTCGCCGGCCCGCACCGGCTTGTAAAGAAAATCGGTCGCCCCCAAGTTCAGGGCCGTCACCGTCGTCAGTTCATTGACGACACTCGAGGTGATGATCACCGGAACGTCGCTGGTAACGGCGTCCTTGCGAAGTTGACGAAGGACTTCGAGGCCGTTGACGGGCCGGACACGAAGGTCGAGCAAGATGAGGGCCGGCCGCCAAGCCTGCGCTCGCTCCAGAACCAGACCCGAGTCGGTCGTTCCCTCCACATTTTCGAAGCCCGCCCGACGCAGCTGAGTCTCGATCGAGGTGACGGTCGCTTGGTCGTCATCGACAACCAAGATCCGCGAACCTCGTACCTGCTCGTCGGAGCTTCGAGGAAAAACGAAAGGATTCAGTTCCGCCGACACAATCGGAGGCTCAATCGTTTCGGGGGGTGTCTGCGATCGCGTGGTCATGGATTCTCTTGCGTTCAGCCGTTTCTCAATCGTAGCTTACGCCCCGCAAGAGGCGTCTCTGCGTCTCCGGCAATCGCTACATTCCGAGGGGAGCAACCTCGATTCGAGCGGCGATATCTTGGATTTCGCGCAAGCTTCGGGAAACACCCTCAATATCGCGAAGTCGGGCACTCGATTCCAGCGACCCGGCGGAAGCCGTGAACTGTTCAAAGCCAACGGTACCGGCGGCTCCCTTGAGCCAGTGTCCCAAATCTCCGAGCCGGTCAAAGTCTTTTTCTTGGGTCGCTTTTACCATTTCTTGGGTCTGCGTCTGCAGCCTGTCCACAAAGATCAAGACGATCTCGTGGAACTCCGGATCATCCATCGGCAGCGAGGACACGATGGGGCTCGCCGAAGCGACGGCGACCTGAAGTGCATCGACGTCACTTTGGATTTCCGCGAGTTGCCGTTCTTCTTCGTGCGGTCCTTGGACGCTGCCGAGTGAATCGGTCAGCGCCGCCATCAAACGCGTCAGGCTGATCGGTTTCGTCAAAAAGCCCGAACACCCCGCCTCGCGACATCGTCGCTCGTCGTCCTTCATCACGTCGGCCGTCAGCGCGATGATGTCGTTGCCGAATCCTTGTTGCCGTAGCCTCTTCGTTGCCTCGAATCCGTCCATGACCGGCATGTGCATGTCCATCAGAATCAAATCTGGCTTGACTTGATCGGCGATCTCGATCGCCTCGACGCCGTTTTCCGCTTCAATGACTTCGACCCCGGCACGTTTAAGGTAGAGACTAATGAGCCGTCGATTGGACTCGCCGTCGTCGACCACCAGGATCGTGCTTTCCGGAAGCCGGAGATGTGGCTGCTGATCGTCTGCGGGATCCTCACTTGCGAGCAGACCCTCGAGGTCGATCTTGTCGGGGGCGACAAAATCGGCGCGCGACAGATCGCCCGGATCAATCTTGAGCGTAAAGATGCTACCCCGACCGACCTCGCTCGCCACGCTCAGTTTTCCGCCCAAGCGTTCAGCGATTTGCACGGAAATGGAGAGACCCAATCCGGTGCCCCCGAACCTTCGCGTAATCGAAGCGTCGGCCTGGGAGAATGGATCAAAGATTTTTTGCATCGCTTCGGGCGTCAAACCGATGCCGGTGTCCACAATGTCGAACGCCAACTGAGGTCGCTTGCCCCTGGTCATCCGAACCACAAGACGGACGCCGCCGCGCTCGGTGAATTTGATCGCGTTGCCGATCAAGTTGATCAGGCTCTGGCGGACACGCACTGCATCGGTGCGGACGGTGCGTGGAAGTGGTGTCGAAAACTCGGGCTTCAAATAGATCGACTTCTCTTCGGCCTTGATCTTTAGGACGGACATCACGTGTCCGACCAAACCTAGCAGCGAAACGTCGGTGAGTTCGATCTCCATTTTACCGGCCTCGATCTTGGACAGATCGAGAATGTCATTGATCAGCGCGAGCAGGTGTTCGCCGCTTTGATGGATCGTCAGCAGATGCTCTTCGCGCTGCGATTCGTTGTCGACCATTCCTCGACGCAGCACATCGGTGTAACCCAGGATGGCGTTCATGGGCGTCCGAATCTCATGGCTCATTCGAGCCAAGAAGTCACTCTTGGCTTGGTTTGCCTCGTCGGCTGCATCTTTGGCCTTGGACAGTTCGACCTTGTGGTGTTCCAGTGTCGTGATGTCCTCGAAGGAAGTCATCACGCCACGATACCTGCCATCGTTTCCGAGTAGTGGCGATGAATGCGCGACCAGCGCCAGCGAGTTCCCTTGCGTGTCGACCATTCCCATCATCACGTGCGCCTGAGCACGTTCTTCCGAAAGGGCGGCGAGCCACGGAAAGTTCGTGTCGGATTCGTCCATGACGTTCCAAGCGAAATGCCGCGCGTCGAATCCAATCAACTGCTCCGATCGAAGATTCGTCCATTTCGCGAACGCTTCGTTGGCCAGAAGCACTCGCCCGCGTTTGTCGGTCACCAACAACCCTTCGGCGATATTGTCGAGCGCGAATTGAACCCGTTTGGGAATCGCCTTCTTGGGATCCAGTTGTTTGAGCGTGTATCGCAGGAACAAGCTGAAGACACCAAACACGACCAGGGCCGTGAGACCGACAAACTTGGTCCAAGGGTTTCGCAATAGCGTGGTCAGGTTGGTCGTCTCGATCGGCGTGAACCGAAACTGAATGGTTCCCCATTTGGCACCCGATGAGACGAGTGGCACCTGAACTTGGGAGTCCGTCGAATAGTTCGTTTCGTTGGTCCAGTGGTCCGAATGGTCACCGATTTCGAGAACACGGGTGCCGCCCTCGCGCGTGACCGCGGCGGAAAGTAGCTGGGGGTCGCGATCCACCATGGCCGACAGAAGCGTTTCGATCCGCTTGAGATCGTTCTGCGACAATTGCATCGAGGAGTTGATGGCAATCGCTTCGGTCAGCCGCTTGCGTCCGTCGCGCGTGGCTTGGTGCGCATCGGGCCCGAAATCGAACGTGATTAGAACCATCAGCGTGGTTGTCACAATCGTTGTGAGCCCGAATGCGAGCTGGTATTTGACCGGGATGAAGTTCATGGATCCGCGAAAAACGCCTAACGAGATT
>JBCBLJ010000470.1:0-6601 GCA_038520195.1 Planctomycetota bacterium | reverse complement strand
GTTCGCGTCCCGCCGAGCGACGGTGGGATCGCCTATTGGGTCGTGAAAGACCCGCTTGCCCGCGAATGCCATTATCTAAGTGACGACGAAAAATCACTCCTTGAGATGGCGGACGGATCGGACGATGTCGGCAGCGTTTGCCGACGCGCCCTGACCCGATTCCCCGCCCTTTCGTCACTCCAAACCGCCGTCTCGTTCTTTGTTCAGGCTCGTCGTAGCGGACTGCTGAAGTGCGTTTCCGAAGGCGGCATCGAATCCGCTCTGAGGCAATCGCCGATTCGCTCCTCGTCTTGGGATCAGCTCTCACGTTGCTTGGCGATTCGCCTTCCGGGCTGGAACCCGACGCCGCTGCTTGATCGACTCGAACCGGTGTTGCGGTTGTTCGCGTCGAGGCGGACGGGCTATTTCGCGTTCGCGTTTGTAGTCGTTGCTGCTCTGCTACTCATTGGGCGCTTCGATCGATTTGTGTTGGAGTCGATCGCCGTCGCGCAAAGTGGCTCGGGTGTTTGGTGGTTGGCCGTGCTGTTGGTGATCGCAGCCGTAAAGTCCATTCATGAGTTGGCTCACGCCGTCACTTGTCGCATGGTCGGCGCCGAGTGTCGCGAAATCGGTGTGACGCTATTGTTCGGAGCACCGTGCCTTTACTGCGATGTGAGCGATCTCTGGACCATTCCCGAAAAGTGGAAGCGTGTCCTTGTTTCGGCGGCCGGCATGCTCGCCGAAATCCTCTTGGCCTCACTCGCCACGGTTGTCTGGGTGACGACGCCCGACACCGAACTGCATCGAATCGCCTTGGTGGTGATGGTGGTCTGCTCGGTCTCGACGATCCTTGTCAATGCAAATCCGCTGCTTCGCTACGATGGCTATTTCATGCTCGCCGATACCCTCGGGATTCCGAACTTCTCGGCGGTCGCCAGTGACAGGCTGCGTTCCTTGGCGCGCCGAATGGTATGGGGCATTCGTGAAGCGACACGGATCACGCTCGTCGGAAAGCGACTTTCGAGCGGCTGGTTGATCGGCTACGCCTTCGCATCGGGCATCTACCGCGTGTTCGTTGTAGGATGCCTCGCGCTGGCGGCTTATCGTATCAGCGACGGGCACGGCTTGAGCTGGCTTGCCATGCCGCTGTGCTGTGCGTTGGTCGCGATGATCGCCACGAGGCCGTGGATCGCTCTGCTGCAACCACCGTTGATGCTTCAACAGGACACCGATCAAGCGAACGGCCCTAGTTGGCACCAACATGGTCGGGCGAGGTGGGTGATCGCTGGAGTGACGCTTGCGATTGCGAGTCTTTTGTTCGTTCCGCTCCCTCGCACCCTGCGGATCCCGGTGATGGTGGTCGCCGCGGACTCCACCGATGTCTACGCGTCACACGGAGGAACGCTGTCGCAGTTCGTCCGTTCCTCACCCGTGCGATCGGGCGACCGGCTAATGCGGATTCATAACGATCAACTTGAAGATCGGGTCTTGGAAGCCCAACGGCTATTGAGCGAGTCCGAAGTCTTGTTGGACGCATTGCGGCTTAACAAATCACGTGACGCGTCGAGCGCGGATCGAATCGCAGTCGCAGAGAAACAGGTTCGCGCGGCTCGACTCGATTTGGACCAAATGAAGGCGGCCGAGGAGCGTTTGCGTGTGGTTGCACCGCGAACGGGACGCTTTTTCGCGGCGTCCTTCGAGCCGCGACTCGAAAACGGGCGACGAATCGAGGCCGGTACTCTGATCGGTCGCGTGGGGCACCCGACGCGACGCGGCGGCTACGCGCTCGCCGGACAAAACGAAGTGGGGAGCTTGCGCCCCGGCCAGCGGGTCCGATTGCGGCACCCGTCGATCCCCAGCAAGGCAATTGTCGGGCGGGTTCGTCTCGTCAACTCCACGTCGACTCACGGCACTCCGCCCGAGATGTCCACACTGATCGCCGCGAACCGCGACGCGGCATTTTATTCGGTTCAAATCGATTGGAAAAGTGACGCACACTTTGCGATCCCGCCACGGTCGATCGGTTTGGCGGAGATCGAGGTCGACAAGTCGAATCTCTGGAGCCGGATTCGGTTGTGGTATGCGAAAGAGTTTTGCGGTGCCAGCTAGACGACCGTTGTGGTTCTTCGTTGGACAGGTGGTCGAGCCAGGTTGGTTGGCGGGTATACTAGCTGCATCCAAGTTCGTAACTCAGCCGACGCGGGGCTCAGGCGGTATCATTCATGAATCGAAGCGGCGACAAAATTGTCGGAGAGTCCTTTCTAGAGGTTCGCGCGAAGTTGCTGGAGGTCGCGGCGACGTTTGACCGAATCGACCGTGGTTGTTCGGAAGGCACGCTCGGCGATGATGCGCTATCCAAACGCGAACTGCTCCGCGCGGCGACCGAGATTTTGTTGAGCGATCAGGCGGACCGCGCGGAACGACTGCAACGTCTTTTCTCGCGAGGCTATGAATCCGATTGGCGCGACAACATGGGACTCTCCCCACGGGATCGTCGCTAACGCACTCGGATTTGAGCGTGCCACGTCGCGGCCGCCGGTCCTCACTCAAAGAAACTTCACGGCCCCATCGGCACGACGCCTCCATTGCCCAAACGAGCCTCGAGACATGGATTACATCGATCCCCACATTCACATGGTTTCGCGAACAACGGACGACTACGCCACGCTTGCGCGGATGGGCTGCGTCGCGATGAGCGAGCCGGCCTTCTGGGCCGGGTACGATCGCGGCAGCGTGGACGGATTCCGAGACTATTTTCGGCAGTTGACCGAGACCGAGCCCGCACGAGCGGCACAGTATGGGATCCAACACTTCACCTGGTTGTGCATCAACGCCAAAGAAGCCGAAAACGTGGCGCTCTCTCGCGAGGTGATCGCGATGATCCCCGAGTTCTTGGATTGCCCGAACGTGCTTGGGATTGGCGAAATCGGATTGAATAAGAACACCAAGAACGAAGCGACCGTTTTCCTCGAACACGTGGACCTGGCGGTCGAACACAATCAGCCGATTCTGATCCACACTCCACACTTGGAAGACAAGTATCAGGGGACGCGGATGATCCTCGACATGCTCTGCGACGATGCTCGGGTCGACCCGGATCGTGTCCTGGTGGACCACGTCGAAGAGCACACAATCAGTGAGGTGCTGGATCGAGGCTTCTGGGCCGGCATGACACTTTATCCGGTCACAAAGTGCACCCCCGAGCGTGCCGTCGACATGATCGAACAAACCGGCGGCGAACGCCTCCTGGCCAATTCCGCGGGTGACTGGGGGCCGAGTAAGCCGACGGCGGTTCCCGATTTGATCTTCGAGATGCGTCGTCGCAACTTGTCGGAAGCGTTGATCAAGAAAGTGGTGTATGACAACCCGATCGATTTTTTCTCAAAAAGTGGTCGTTTCAGCTTTCAACCGAGAACGACCTCCTAGGGCGTTGGATTCGCCAACCTGCACCATGAGGGTGTTTCAATACGCGAAAAAGAAGCTTTTGCGGAGGCGCCGGCGGGACGCCCGACACGTCGGACTCCCGTTACTTTGACGCCCGAGTTCCATTGATGTGATCGGCGTCCTACGCTGTAACCAAAGGGCCCTGTCCCAGGGCCCCGTCCAAGGAGAGTCATCGACATGCGATCGACGATCGTGTCACGACTGACACGGCAATCGGGAGGGCAGCATGAAGGCTGGATCAGAAGAGAGGCAAGGAAACTCGTTCTCGACGTTCGAAGGTGTGTTCACGCCATGCGTGTTGACCATCTTGGGCGTGATTATGTTTTTACGCTTCGGCGTGGTCGTGGGCCAAGCCGGCGTTTGGATGGCGTTGGCGATCGTCATCGCCAGCAAACTCATTACCTCACTGACCACGTTGTCGCTTTCGGCGATCGCCACCAACACTCGAGTCGAGGGCGGCGGCGCCTACTTTCTAATCAGTCGAAGTCTGGGCCCGGAGTTCGGCGGCGCGATCGGCCTGGTCTTCTTTGCGGCGCAGGCTCTTTCGGTCGCGATGTATGTGATCGGTTTCTCGGAAGCATTGCGTCCGATGCTCCCCGAAGGCACTTCACCAACCGTTGTCGCGACGGTCACCAACCTGGTCGTCACACTGTGTGTCTGGATCGGCGCAGGGTGGGCGATGAAAATTCAGTTTGTGATTCTCGCCAGCGTCATCCTGTCGTTGTTCTCCTTTTACGTCGGGGCGTTTCAAAGTTTTAGCGCAGAGAATCTGGCCGCAAACTGGAACAGCGGGTTTGAGGGCGGCGAATCGTTCTGGACGATGTTCGCGCTGTTCTTTCCCGCGGTGACAGGCATCATGGCCGGTGCCAACATGTCGGGCGACCTACGCGATCCGGCCAAGTCGATTCCCCGCGGGACCGTCGCCGCCGTGGTCGTGACGCTCCTGGTTTATGCTTCCCAAGCGTTCTTGCTGGGCGGTTCGGCCACACGTGCGGGCCTGATTGAAGACAAGTTGATCATCGGGAAAGTCGCTGCGGTGGGCGGCTTGATCAGCTTGGGTGTCTTTGCGGCGACGCTTTCCTCCGCACTTGGAAGCATGATGGGGGCGCCGCGAATCCTGCAGTCGCTGGCGCGCGACAAGGTTTTTGCGTCGCTGGCAATCTTCGGCCACCGCAGCGGCGGCGAACCGCGACGGGCGATCGTCGCGACCGCGTTGATCGCGCAAACGGGCATCGTGTTCGCGGACCTCGACACGATCGCGCCGCTGATCACGATGTGCTTTCTTTTGACCTATGGGCTTTTGAACTTAGCCACGTTCTATGAGTCGATCGCCCGCAACCCAAGCTATCGTCCGCAGTTTCGATATTGCAATTGGTTGACATCGCTGACCGGAGCGGTCGGCTGCGGATTGGTCATGTTCTTGATCGATTGGAAATGGGCATTGATCGCGAGCGCCTTGGTGGCGGCACTTCACCGCTACCTGAGTCTCTCCAACTTCAAAGCGAACTGGGGGGATCTCAATCAGGGTCTGTTGTTTGAGAGGACTCGCCAAAGCCTGCTCAAGTTGGAAGCGAGCCTCTATCATCCCAAGAACTGGCGGCCGTTCGTGCTGGCGCTCAGTGGCACCGGTTTCTCTCGACCTCACCTGGTCATTTTCGGCAGTTGGCTGACGCGAGAAACGGGCGTGCTCGCGCTGGGGCAAGTGATTCCCGGTGGACTCGAAGGGCGCCCCGAGAGGTTGGCCGACCAGGAGTCGATCTTGCACTCGATGATTCGCGACCGTGGACTGAGTGCGTTTCCCGCGGTGGTCGTCGCACAGGACTACACCGCCGGCGTCCAAGCGCTGGTGCAATGTCAGGGACTCGGTCGCCTGCGACCCAACGTCGTTCTGATGGGCTGCCCGCTATCCGGCGAGCGGATGGAGGTCTTTGGTTCCTTGCTTCGGGATCTGGAAGGATTGGGCCGTAGCGTCGTCGTGCTGCGACAAGCCGACGAGCCAAGCGGGGAAGAAAGAGCGCCCGTGGGGACCGTCGATGTCTGGTGGAGGGGGCGGGCGAATGGGGAATTGATGGTCCTTCTCGCTCACCTCCTTTTGTCGCATCCGTCGTGGAGCGGACGCCAACTGCGGCTACTGCGCGTGGTGCAAAGTGACCAGGGCACCGAAGAAGTTAAGTCCCACTTGGATGGCCTGCTCAAATCGGCGAGGCTGTCCGGCGTCTCGAAAGTCGTGGTCTCCTCCGATGCGGCTGAAGCGATTCAAACGACCAGCCGGAACGCGGCCTTCGTTTTCTTGGGGTTAACGACGCCCGCCGAGGGTGAGGGAGCCGAGTTTTTGACTCGATTGGAGTACCTTGTCGGAGGGCTTCAGCGCGTCGCGCTCGTTCGAAGTGCCGGTGGAATGAACTTGGAAAGCTAGTGGGATGAACTGTCAAAGCTAGCGGGATGAATTTAGAAAGTGAGTCGGATTCGGAGCGTTAGTGGGAGGAGTCTCGAGAGTTAGATGGGCAGCTTGTTCATAGAGTCAGCGCTGAAAAGCCGTCTGGTGAGTCAACGGCAGATGAGGACGGTGATTGAAAAGGTCCGATCGGAAGACGATTCGGTCATCGCCGCGACGCTTGTCAAAAGCGGCGTCATCACCGAGTATCAAGCTCAGCAGTTGCACGCCGGTCGCACCAAGCTCACGCTGGGCCCGTATTTGATCACCGACTTCATCGCCCAAGGCGGAATGGGACAGGTCTTCAAAGCGGTGCACGACGTGATGGGACGGCAGTGCGCCATCAAAGTCCTTCCGCTGGAGAAGTCCACCGAAGTCTCGCGAGAGGCCTTCCGTCATGAAATTCGCCTGCAAGCGAGTCTTGATTGTCCCTATGTCGTCCGCGCCTTTGATGCAGGACAAGACGGAAACGTCCACTACCTGGTCACCGAATACGTTCCCGGCACAGACCTTCGAAGGCTGATAAGACGGCGCGGTCCACTGGGGATGCATCACGCGGCGCTGATCATTTCGCAGGCAGCTCGCGGACTTCATTATGCGCACGATTTGGGATTGGTGCATCGCGACGTGAAACCGGGAAACATCCTGGTCACACCCGATGGCCACGCCAAGGTCTCCGACATCGGATTGGCCGCCTGGAGCATGGGACTCGGCAACGATCTTTCCCGCACGAGGATCATTGCC
>JBCBLJ010001048.1:0-2340 GCA_038520195.1 Planctomycetota bacterium | reverse complement strand
GTTGAGGGTTGAGGGTTGAGGGTTGAGGGTTGAGGGTTGAGGGTTGAGGGTTGAGGGTTGAGGGTTGAGGGTTGAGGGTTGAGATGGTGCGGCGAATTTGGTTTGGAGTGATGGGGCTTATTTTGATGGGCAGCCTCTGCGCGGAGACCATCGAGTTGGGCCCGGAAGAGGATTGGTTTCGCGTGCTCCACGGAGACCATCTGGCACCGGGCACCGTCGTCGAGTTGCGATCCGGGACGTATTCCGATCCCCGCCGTCTTTCGATCGGCCACGCCGGTACAGAACGTGACCCCATCGTGGTCCGCGCCAAACTCGGTCACGACGTTGTCTTCCAAAGACCGGACGCTCGGCAGAACACGATCAATCTCGAAGGTGCCCAGTTTCTCACGATCGAAGGTGTCGAAATAACCGGTGGTGCTGCCGGCGTTCGGATCCAAAAAGGACACGGACGAATGCCGCGTCACGTCTCGCTCCTTTCGCTGCACATTCATCACGTCGGCGGCGTCGCAGTGACTTGCAACGAATCGGGGACGACCTACCGAGAAATGCTCTTTCAGGGAAACCACATCCATCACACGGGAGGCCACGGCGAAGGGTTTTACTTGGGCGCCAACAACGATCGTGATGGAAACACCACAGCGGTGCTGAGAGATTCCGTGATCGAACAAAACTACATTCACAACCTCAATGGACCGCAAATCAGCCAAGGCGATGGAATCGAAATCAAGGATGGCAGCTTCGGCAATGTGATTCGTGACAACCGAATTCACGACACGAAGTATCCCGGAATCATCGTCTACGGCACCGACGGAAACGCTCCCAACGTCATCGAAAGGAACGCGATTTGGAACTCGGGGGATCACGGCATTCAGGCCGCCGCTGATGCAATCATCCGAAACAACATTGTCTCGAATGTGAGAAGCGATGGCATTCGATCTAAGAAACATCAAAGTGCCGGCGTGGGAGCACTGCGAATTGTCAACAACACCATCGTCGACGCGAATGGTAGCGGCATCCGCGTCGATGCGCTCAACCCAGCCGGAAAACGCGTTGTGGTCGCTAACAACGCTGTCTTGACCCGCACGCCCCTGCGGCTCCCTGCAAAGACCGACCGGGTCATTGCCGTTGACAATGAAACCCGCGGTAAGCCCACGAAACTGCTCCGTGATTTCTATCCCGTCGCCGGATCGAGTCTCATCGGCCGCGCCAACGTCGACTTCCTTCCAATCGATGATTTCGACGGTCGACGGCGGGCTGGGACTGCGGATATCGGTGCGTATCGTTTCTCCGCAGCGGGGCCCGCGCGACGCTACGACGCCTACTCCTTTGACGACGACCGCAAGTAGGCCATTAATTCAAGGATTTCGTCCCGGGTGTACTGATCCATCAGTGCTTTCGGCATCATCGACGTCCGTGACTTAACCATGTCTTCGATGTCGTCCTGAAGGACCACGACCGGTTCCTTCGATTCCGGGTTACTGACCATCGTGACTTTGTTGTCATCTTCGTCGATCACGATCCCAGAGACGGTCTTTCCATCAACGGTGAGGATAATCTGCATCGCATACTTCGGATCAATGGTGTGCGAGGGTTCCAAGATTTCGCGAAGAACGACTTGGTGATCGCCCTTGTGCTTCTTGTAGATGTCCGAAAGCTCCGGACCGACGGCACCGCCCACTCCGTTCATCTTGTGACACCCTGCACACGAGGCCTCATTGAAGATCTTCTGTCCGATCTCGGGTGACCGCCCACGAAGTTCGGTGGCGAACGCGTCGGCGAAGTCATCGAGTTTCCAGTTTTGAACGAAACTGCGATTGCTGCCGATGGGGTTTGCCGGCTCGGTGGGATCCTGGTTCCAGGCATCCAAGTCTTCGACGACGACCATCACCCCGTACATGCGATACCAGTGCTGAGGGAACGTGCAGACGTAGGGGTATTCGCCCGGTTCCGCGGGCGCCTGAAGCGTGATCCGTGTCGACTTGTCCGGCGCGATCATGGCACTCGCCGCCAGCACGTTCGGTGAGTCCGGGACGTATGGCAGGCCGTCGGTGCCGTCGGGTCCCGCCGCCAAGCCGCCCATCGCGACCGCCTTCAGCGCCCCAGGCTCGGTGAGGACCAAGTTGTGTGGCATCAAGTCGTGGTTCTCCAGAAGAATCTGAACGGGACGCCCGGCTTCGACGGCGAAGTAGGGAACGTCGTAACGCATCTCTTCCTCGACCGTCGTGATCTTTACGACTCGGACCACAATCTCTCGTAGGCGCGCACGATACGCTTTCGCTTTGGCCCTCGGAATTCGCGTCAACAACCGATCGGTCAATTGCATCACGTCAACGAATTCAT
>JBCBLJ010000863.1:0-3451 GCA_038520195.1 Planctomycetota bacterium | reverse complement strand
GTTACTTTGAGGCCCCGCCCCACCGGAACCAGGAGCGAAGGGGTTTTGGTCAAAATTCGCAAGGTCGTCAGCGGGAAGACCTGCGGCCAGTTCGGTGTTGTCCGGTAGAAAGCTGCCGGCGGGTTCGAAGCTTGTGACTCCCGCCTGACGGGGCGAGTTGTCGTTGACACCACTATCAAGCGAATTTGGAATTTCCTGATTGAAAAAGATCGCAAGCTGCGAGCCATCTTTGCTCGACGGCGGCGCGGGAACCATGGTGAATCGGGAACCATCAGTCGACGGCTTTCCGATTTGCTGGAAGTGCGTTACCAGCGTGTCGTCCTCGACCCGAATCAATCGATAGTGCCCCGGGTGAATGAGGTCGAATCGAACGTTCATCTCCGAGATCGACGAGGCTTCGCGAATCTGTAGATTCGTCGATCGCTCGAGACGCTTTTCGTTGAGAAGGGCAGACCAACGCCGAATGCTCTCGACCGTGGACTCGTCGTTGTATGGCGGTCCCATTCCGCCACCCATTTCCATGCCCCCCATTCCCATCCCCATCTCCTCTTCCATCCCACCCATCCCCATCCCCATCCCCATTCCACTTCGCCCGGCGTACGGATTTAGTACGCCGCCGCGCGAACCACGCCAGGGAATGCCACGGGTGTGGGGCACCAGGAAGTACTTGGTCTCCGGTGCGCCATCCCAGAGAGGCAATGACGCTTCCTTCGACTTTGGAATCTGAAAGGTGACCGCCTTTGGTTCCGTCATTCGCACCACGACGGATTCTTTTTCGCGTCCGGTGACCACCACGATTCGGCTCGGCCCACCGAGGAGCAGATGCTGAAACAGCATTTCTCCGGAGCGAATTCCTTCGAGCGGCGTTCCTTGAATCTCATGTGGCACGATCGCGACGCGAACTTCGCCTGGGGGAACACGCAAGTCATCTCCCAGAAAACCTACACCAAAAACTCGGAAACGTGGTTTGAATCGCCAATCCTCGTCGTCCAAGCAGGGCGCGGTCGTGAACCCTTGGTCGAGCATCTCGGCGTTCCTCGATGGCCAGGCGAAACCGTTTTGCCAACAGGTCAACACCCGAAAACGCGACTCATCGATTCCCTCTGGGGTTTCCACCCGGATGTGGCCTGGTGCCCGAAGTGTGACCTGCGTTCGAACACGGCTATTCGGAGGAATGAAGGAGTAGCCGCTCTCATGGATCGCCAGTACCGCCGACGTGTGGCGAACGGAATCACGACTCTTGTAGGTTTGCCCCTCTTCAAGTTTTAGCTTGCCAGCTGCGAGCAAAGATCCGCGCCCACCATCCAAGTCCGCCGTCTGAACGCCCCTGCAGAAAAAGTCGATGCGTCTTCGTGGAGCGGGCCTTTTTTTGCTTCCGCCCATCATCCCACCCATGCCGCCCTCATCCATCCCGCCGCCCATCATGTCGTCCATGTCCATCCCGCCCATTTCCATCATTCCGGACATGCCGCCCATCATCCCCGACGTGCGAGTTTCCTTCGCCGTACGGAAGACTTCGGTTTGCTTCGCGGGTGAGCCGTCCGGCTGAAGGAACTCGATTTCCTGGGCGACGGCTTCGTGGGCGACAGCGATCGCGGCGAACCCCAGTGAGAGCAAGCAAAGCATCGATGTTTTCATAACTTTCTCCTCAGAGTGACGATTCGATTTTGCGGAGTTCCGCGTCCCAATTGGGCAGCGTCTCGTTTTGAAGTTGTTGAAGTTCGTTTTGCATCTCGACCAGTTCCTTTGCCTCTTTGGAGGTAAGCGCCGGAGTCGGTTGGCGTTTCGAATCTGGGAGTGGCGTTGAATCGGGTATCGGTGGCACGACAACGAGCATGACGGCGGCGACTAACAGACCGGCGATCGCCATCGCGAATCCGTTCGTTGACGGCGCGTGACGCAACTCAGTCGGCAGTTCGCCCGAACCGTTGAGGTGGCGTTCGCATTGTTCCGCCCAGGAGGCAACCGTTTCCGCCGTTGGTCGCCTGTCCGGATCGGTTTGATGGATTGACTGGATCATGCATACGACCCACGCCGGGACATCGACGTCCGCTTTGGAGAGCGGGGGGATCTCCGACTCCGCGATCCGCCTGACGATGGCGTGAGCGTGGAGACCCGTCAGCGGCGGCGCGCCGACCAACATCGTCCAAAGCACGGTTCCAAGGCTATAGACGTCGCTTGCCGGCCCCGTCGGTTTGCCCAAAGCCTGTTCCGGCGAAAGGTAGATCGGCGTTCCGGCAAACGTGCCGGTCGCCGTGCAGGTGGCGTCACTTTGGATCCGGGCAAGCCCGAAATCGGAGAGCACGATTCGCTCGGTGCCCGAACCCAACAACACGTTGGCGGGTTTGACGTCGCGATGGACGACTCCACATGCGTGCGCCGCGGAAAGCGCGGAAGCGACCTGGCGAAGCACGCGCATCGCTTCGGGCAGCGAAAGCGCTCCATCGCGGCTGAGTCGGTGCTGAAGTGATTGTCCCGGCAGGTAAGGCATGACCAAATAGGGGACATCGCGGTGCCGGTCGACGTGATAAATCGAAATGACGTTGGCATGCATCACCGTTGCCGCCGAACGGGCTTCGCGTTCAAGCGTTCGCAGCGCACCTTCCGCATGCCAGTACTGCGGCTGAGGAATCTTGATCGCCACGACACGGTCCACGTCCAGACTGCGAGCTTTTAGGGCGATGCCCATCCCGCCGCTGCCGATGACACCCAAGACTTCAAAACGTCCAAGACGCCCCAGCGATTGTTCGTCGTCGGTGGGATGAAGCAAGGAGCGGACTAGCGAGACGAGCCCTTCGTGCGACTCGTCCGGCGCATCGTCGCCTAGCGACGCGTCGCTCATTGACCAATCGTTGCCGGTTAGGCCCGTCGAACGAAGAATCGATCGCGAACGGGTCACGAAGTCGTCGTTGGATTCAATCGTGTCGAGCGAGCGTTGGCAGGTCGCACAGGATTCCAAGTGACGCTCCATCTCCGCGTCGGCGACCGCCACGCGACTCGAACCGCTGAGCCAACTGCGCCAATCCTCTTTGCTTGGGCAGTCTTTCATGATCGAGCCTCCAAACCCGGACGTGCCGGCATCGAATCCGTCCCCTGCAACGACTCGATCCGCTGAACGGTTTCACGAAGGCGGCGAAGCAGACGACTGCGGATCGCGTAGACCGAACCGACGGACCGCGAATGCGATCTCGCCGCGTCCTCGATCGAGATTTCCTCGACGTGCGTCTGCCAAAACAACGCCCAGTGTTCCGCGTCCACTTCCGATTGGACCTGAAGCGCGGCGGCCGCGAAAACTTGCCGCTGATGTTCGCCGTCCCACAATTTTTGCAACTGCGAATCGACCGTCGCGCGATCGGCCAGTGCGAGTTGGTGGCTCGTGCCGCCGGTCCCGACGCGAGCGATGTGGCGGGTGACTTGGTTGAGCAACGCGTTTTGCGCGATGCGATGAAGC
>JBCBLJ010000292.1:0-9068 GCA_038520195.1 Planctomycetota bacterium | reverse complement strand
GGCCAAAACGCCGCTCCGGCCGCGGCAGCCACCACGGCGATCACGCCGAGAAAGATCGCCACCCGAGTCGCGGCGCGGTCACGCGGCATCTCTTGTGCGCTCGGTAGAGTCTCGGACGCGGCGTCCGAAGCGGGTGTGATCGTCGCGGACATGGGGTAGGCGGGGGGCAGCGAAATGAATACGTCGAATCAAAAACTCGTTGGCTCGGTTAGCCGCCAGCCCGGTCAGGCGTCGCTTCGGAGGGATTGTGTCTCTGCCGAAACAGCCACAGCAGAGAACCACAACATTGGACGCATCGTGGACTTGGAATTGCTACCGTTTCTGAGTTTTTGTGTCTTTCACGGCTGGAGGGAGGCCGGGGATCGGGAGGGAGCGTCGGGAACGGCAATCTTGATCAGCTCACGGGTGATCGCAGAGTCGTTCAGATCCGTCTCCAGTCCACTGTAGCCGATCAAGCCGCTTTGATCCAATTCCGTCAGATCGATCGGCACCTCCGGCGGGAGTTGGTCGCCTTCGACATTGTCGAGCGAGTCCGAACCGCCGAAGTCGAGCGATTCCTCGATCCACCGGCCGGAAGGATCTAGCCGCATCACGCCGAGTTCGCGATACAGTCGCAGCCGCGCAGCGTAGTAACTCAGCCATGCCGCCAAAAAGCTGTTTTGTGAGTTTTGCAGCGAACTCTGAGCGCCGAGCAAGTTGATGGCGGTGGTGGGATTGATCTGAGGTCGGGCACCGGGCTGAACTGGTGGCGGCGGCGTCAGCAACGCCAATTGAGTCTGCTCGACACGTCGTAGCGCGATCGAAACGGCGCGGCGTTGAATTTCGAGTTGCAGTCGACTCTGTTCGAGCGTTCGAAGCAGGGCTCGAAGCCCCCTCTGCAACGCATCTCGTGACTGAATAAAGTCGCGGCGGCTCCTCTGGTATTGAATGAGAGTTTCGCGGTAACCGTTGCGTTCCAAGAGCCGAGCCAGGGGTGCGTCAAACTCGATCCCGAGTTGGAAGCTGCCGGTCGAGTCTCGAAAATCGACGGGGTTGTTTCGCGCGGTTCGCACATCACCGCCGCCCGTGATGGAGAGATTTGATTTCAACGCATTCGCGGCGATCTGGATTGCTCGCCAACGATCCACCAGCGCCGCTCGCCCATTCATGAAGTCGAGTCGATTGGCGAGAGCCACTTCAAAGGCGTCGTCGGGCTCAAGCTCGACCCGCTCGACGGTGATGATTTCCAGCCTTGCTTGAGCGGGGATCAACGAAAGGCGTTCGACCAACTGCACGAAAGACTGCACCCAGGCGGTCAAGTCAATGATCGTCTGATCGCGAGTCTCCTCCGAGTACTCCGCTCGAATCCGTTCAAACTCGGCCGAGGCGACTTCGAACCCGACTTCGCCCGACTCGAGTTCCCGAAGCCGATTGAGAAGTCGTTCGCGATCGCGCCGAAAAAGCTCCTTCTCGTCATCGCGCATGCCCCGCTCTCGTTGTGGCACGATCGCAATCATTCTCCCGACGTCTTCTCGGGCGATGTCAAACAGCTCCTTGACCGGTTCGAGATACTCTTCCACCCGCTGCAAGGTGCGCTCCGGTTCCGATTCGACATCGCGAACACTCGACTGGATGCGAGCAATCTCACCGCTGATTGAAAGCAGCTCCGCCAACCAATCGCGATTCTCAATGACGGTCTGCTCGAAGTTCTCATCGGTCAGCGCATCCATCATCACTTCGAGACGCTCGGACGCTTCGACGAATCGCTGGGGAAGCGTTTCGATCTGCTCACCGAGACGTGTCGCAGAATCGCTGGCCGGCTCGGGCTGCAGTTCGAGTGAATCGGCTTTTGGAGGAGTTTCCGCAAAGAGCGTCAAGTCGTTGGGAAGCGTTTTTGCGCGTCGCTGCATTGCGTCTGCGATCGCCTGAAGACGCAAGAGGAACAGCTCCACGTCGTCGATCTCCTGGTCCGCTAAATCGGCCAGCGCCGACTCCAGTTCCTCGGTACGGGTCGCCAAGTCGAGCAACTCGCCGACATCACCGATTTGCGTTTGCAACTCGAGGATCGATCCAACGACGGGATTGGACTCCGCCGGGATCAGCTGAAATCCTTCCACAAGCTGTTCGTCGACTTCAGTGGGAAGGTCCGACGGCAATCCCAGAATCTGAGTCTTGTAGTTGTCGACGGCGAGTTCCAGACCATTCGTTTGGTCGAGCAGATTGGCACGCGTGACTTCGATGTTCTGCCGGAACTGGTCGACTTGAACAATGTCGATCAACTCGTTGTCATACAGCGCCTCGAGTCGATCACGTGTCCGCAACTGCAGGCGCAGGTTGTCTTCGGTGTTTCGGATCTGCTGCGCCTGTTGGAGCAGTCCGAGGTAGCCGTTGACGCCGCCGAAACCGGAAAAGGATTGCAAGATGGTGTCGGGGCCGCCGCGTTCGGGACCGCTGACGCCGAGTTCGCCGATCACGACTTGCGTGAAGAATCCTTGCCTGAATTGCGTATAGGCCCGCAGATTAGCCAGCAGTCGGCGCTCGCTGAGCGTGAGCTGTTCGAGCGCGATGTGTCGACCACCGTTTCGAAGCAGCGGCTGGACGAACGAGAAGTTGGCAATCGAACTTGCGAGGCTCACACCTCCGCCGGTGAATTCCAGCGCAAACGTGTTGGCGAACCCGACTAGAACTTCGCCCGCTGTTGCCAGCCGCTGAGTCGCTTGCAGGTCGCTTGCGACATTCAAACGGTTGCTTTCGGGGACATTAAAGGGTCCCGAAACAACATAGCCGGTACCCGGTATAAACCCGATCGTTGGCGGCGCGAGATTGCCTTGATGCTGATAGTCAGCCGCGTTGCCACCGAAGAACTGTGTGTCCAGTCGAAAGCGTTCTCCGGTCACATCCAGCGAGGACAAAAATAGTGTCTCGAGCGTACGTTGGTGTGCCGGAGAATGGACATAGGCCAAGCGAATGGCTGAATCGACATCGAGCTTGACCGCGCCATCGCCTGAAAGATCACTGTATTCGGCGAGTCGAACGCGCCACTGGGGATTCTCCAGACTCGACCGGACACCAAAATCATTCCAGTGCTTCCAGCCTTTCATCCCATCGACACATTGCATGTATCGATTGGCGGTCGGATCGTCCACCGGCATCGGCGAACAGTCTGGGTGGTAAGGGTCGAAGTACCGGCTACGAGGATCCATGTCGATCCCCAGGTCGTTCTGAGACCAACGCGGATCACCGTTGCGCTCGGCGATCGTGCAATAGGCCTCTTGGTCCGCATTGATGCGGTGCTGGGTCGGCGAGCAACCTAGCGACAAGAGTCCCGCCAAAAGGCAGCCGAAGATGGCCGTGTGAGATCGATTCGGAATCGGAAGGCACACGGAGAAACCTCATACTCATTCCAACACGCGGCGCTCCACAGGCGGTTGACGCGTATCGCAGACGCATTCCATCAAAGTCCCTGGCCTCTCCCTTGGGTCTATCGTGAATTGGCCGTTTCAACATGAGTGTTTGTGTCGTCCGCGAGGCGGAATCTTCCAAAGAATCGGAACCATCGAACTTACGATCCGTTCTGGCGGCCGGTTGACCCAGTGAGGAGGAGGGTGAACCGACGAGTGTGCTTCCACCGCCCGACTTCGAAGACGCCGGCGGCGGACTTGGCACGACGTCGCGGGCGCTTTGGACTACATTGATGGCTGTGAGTAGTCTCTTCGTCCCAGGCGAGCATGATGCGAATCCCCGATCAGCAAGACCGACGATTCACCGGCGCGAACATGACGCCGATGATCGATGTTGTCTTCCTGTTGATCATTTTCTTTTTGGTTTCGAGTCACCTCGCTCGGCAGGAGACCCGGTTACCGGTGGAGTTGCCGACGGCGAAAACGCATCAGCCGTTGAATGCCGATCCGGTCTCACTCACGGTGACCGTCGATCGCGACCAGCGACTGCTGGTCGGCGGCAAGCGACTCGAGCCATCGGCTTTGAAGAGTCTCTTTGCGGATGTCCTTCAAAAGGACGGCGACACCGCCTCGCTTCGCGTCCGAACCGATGGTACCGTTCCCTACCGCTGCATCGAACCGATCCTTCGGGCCGCCGCTGAAACGGGCTTGTTGGACATCAAACTCGCGGTCCAGGAGTGACGTCGCGTGCGAGTCCCGAGAAACCGATCGACCGATGAACTGGAAGTCAAGATGACTCCGATGATCGACGTCGTCTTCCTGCTGCTCGTTTTCTTTGTCTGGACGAGCAGTTTTGAGACGCCGGAATATGACCTGCCTGGCGCGATCGCGGAGACTCCTGCCGGAGGCAGCATCGAAAACACCGACACGCCCCCACCGGTGGAGTCCTTTGACGAAGTGGTCCTCAAACTCCAACTCCGCGAAGGGCTACCGGTGATCGAAATGTCTTCGATACGGACCGATTCGATGGACGAAGTGCGACGCCGAATCTCGGAGATCGTCGCGTTGGGTGTCCAGCCACCGGTGGTGATTGACCCGGAGCCGGAAATCAAGATGGATTTCGCCGTCGCGGTCTTCGATGCCGTGCGAGAAGCCGGGGCCGATCGGGTGCTCTACGCCATCGAATAGGCCAAGGGCCGCGACGCGAGCGAGTCCGCCTTGGCCCGATCTGCGTGAAGCGTCATCGTCTCTTGGCATTGCAACAACGCGTCGACAACGTCTGCCGCCCATTGCTGCCCGCGGCCCTGGATGAAAATCTCTGTGACTCGTTCAAGTCTCATTCCCGAACGATACGGACGGTCGCTAATCATCGCATCGAACGCGTCTGCCACGGCCATGATCTGTGCGTCGCGCGGAATGTCACTCCCGACGAGGCCATCGGGATAGCCGTTGCCATCCCAGGATTCATGATGATGACGGACCGCAGGAAGGATCGACTGAAAGAAGTCAATACTGCGAAGAATCTCGAAACCCAGAATCGGATGCCGTTTGACCTGATCGAACTCTTCATCGGTCAAACGCCCTGGTTTTCGCAGCACCGAATCATCGACGCCGATCTTGCCGATGTCATGCAGAATGCCACCCATGCGAATGTTCGTGATTTGCTTTTCGTCGTAACCAAGTCGCCTTGCGAGCTGGCAAGAAAGTTCCGCGACTCGGTTGCTGTGGCCACAAGTGTAGGAGTCTTTCGCATCGAGCGCCGACGCGAGCGACTGAATCATCGTTTCGCAAACAGACTGAAGCTGCAGGTATTGGCGTTGATTGATCAAGTGCACGGCAAGCATCAGCGACGTCGACAGCATCATGTCAGCTTCGACCGTACCGAATTCAGGATCCTCGACGGACCGGATTGCGATCATCCGTCCAAGGTTGATACCGGGACGCTCAATCGGCACCACCGCGACCCGTAACCTCTCCCCGTCAAGCGTGAAATGATTTTGGAGCAACGTCGCGTGTTCATTGCCTTGCTGAGCCGACGCACGCGTCGCTTCGGCGATCGACGCGAACTGGGCTCTCGAGCGACGTTCACCCACACAGGCAAAAATGTCGACGCCACGTTGGTCGGGGTGCGTTGGGTCGGGGAAAATCTCCACGGCAAGCGTCTTGGCGGAGATACAGGGTGTCAGTTCCTCAACCAGGAGTTGGGCGACGGATGTCGGATCCTCACCAAGCGTCAGCGTCCCAGTGAAACGCTGATTCAGACCATGAATCAAGGACAGTTCCTCGAAACGCGATGCCAGTGCAGAAGTGAGCTGATCGACTTCTGACTTGAGCGCCTCGTTCGTGTCCGAACACAGGGGCGGCATGGCGTCCGGCGAGACTGGAGTAGAATCTGTCATCAAAACGCTAATTTCACGGATCTTCAGTGACTCCCGTCCCGTACCAAAAGTTAAGGCAGACCAAGGCGACGTGACGCACGAACGACAAACACCGATAAAGATCGTCCTATCGGAGGGTGGGGGAAGTAGCGGTCATCCGGCCAATGACGCTTCACCGCGAGGTGAGGCAAGACGGAAGCCCCTCTCGCTGCGTCGCAAACTGATCTTTGCGAGTGTCGCGACGTTGATTTTCTTTGCCGGTCTGGAAGGCGTGCTGCGCGTCATTGTCGCGCCGACCGTCACACGCCGCGAGGATCCGTTTGTCGGTTTCGTCGGCTCAACACCGTTGTTCGAAACGTTGCGAGACGGCGAGGTGACCGTCGCCAAGACAGCTCCCTCGAAACAGACATGGTTTAACGAACAGCGGTTTCCGATCGTGAAGCCACCCGACACGATTCGAGTGGTCTGCCTCGGTGGATCGACCACGTACGGTCGGCCTTTCAATGATCGAACTTCCTTCGCCGGCTGGCTCCGCGAACTGCTGCCGCTGGCCGACCCCGTGCATGATTGGGAAGTGATCAACGCGGGCGGCATTAGCTACGCCAGCTATCGCGTCGCGCGAGTCATGGAGGAACTCGCATTTTACGACGTGGACATCTTCATCGTCTACACCGGCCAAAACGAGTTCCTGGAGTGGCGGACTTATGGTGATTGGATGGAGCGCGACCCATCTATTGGCTGGCTTTCCAATGCCGTCGTGGAGCACACGCGAATCGGCTCGCTTCTTCGATCAGGCCTCGAAACGACCGGACTTCGCTCGAGCTCGAGAGCAACCCGTGACTCGCGATTTCGACTGCCCGGCGAAGTGGATGAAATGCTCAATCACAGCATCGGACCGGAGAACTATCAGCGTGACACGGCTTGGGCCGAGAGTGTCGTGTCCCATTTCGAGCACAACTTGGATCGAATGCGGCAAACGGCAATCGAGTCAGGCGCGCGGTTTGTACTGGTAACACCGATTTCAAAACTCCGCGATTGCTCTCCGTTCAAATCAGATTTCGGAATGGAAGTCTCCGGTCCCGCGCGAACACGTCTGGGCGGCGAGGTGCAGCGGGCAGAGTCGCTCGTCCGAGGCGGTGAATTCGCAAGTGCGCTGGAGGTTTTGGACGCGGTTTTGAGCGAGGATCGCGAGCATGCCGGTGTCCACTACCTGCGCGGACAAGCTCTCTTTGGACTCGGTCAATTCGAAGCCGCCCGAACGGCCTATGACAAGGCAATCGATCTCGACGTTTGCCCATTGCGTGCGACGGCACCCATCCGACAAGCGCTTCGTCGTGTAGCAAGCGAGGACCACGTCATTCGCGTTGCCACCGATACATGGTTGGAACGCGAGCTACGCCGCGAGTTCGGTCACAACTGCCCCGGCAGTGAGTCCTTCCTGGATCACGTCCACCCGACGATCGAAGTGCACCGCGGTCTCGCCACTGAAATCATTCGGGCGCTTCGCGAGTCGGGTGTCGGTCTCTCGGAGCTATCGACCGAGCAATTGGCGGAAACCAATCACACGATTCTTGGCCGAATCGACAAGCGAGAGATGGGCGTTGCTTATCGCAACTTGGCCAAGCTATGGCATTGGTGTGGCAAGTTCTCCGAAGCGATCTCGGTGGCTCGCGATGCGCTACGGCTAATCCCCGAGGACCTCGAGACACGTTTTGTGCTCGCCGACTCTCTTGCGACACTTGGCGAATCTGACGAAGCGATCCGACAGTACGACGCTCTGTTTGAACGAGGTGACTATCCACCGGCGTTGCTCACATTCGGTGAGTTGCTTCTGCAAAGGGGCCATCCGACGGCCGCCAAAGCGTTTCTCTTGCAGGCGGTGTTGGTAGACGAAGGCGAAAGGCTCGGACGCGTGTATTTCTTGCTGGGACAGTCTCATGAAACGCTTGGCGAGAACGAGCTCGCCGTCGATTGCTTTGTGAATGCCCAAGAGTTGTTGCCGCAAAATGCCCAGGTTTCCAAAGCACTCCGACGTTCGAAATCGGCGACGAAGGAGACGCCGGAAAAACGAAATCGCGAAAAGCAGCCCTGAATTTGGCCCAAATTTTGGGTCCCAGCGGGGGCTCGCATTGTCTGGGGGTTGTCAGCCTGTCAGACTGCATCGGTTGGGTATTCGGGACCGCGTCGTTGTTCGATGCTGGCAACGTGATCCAACAGCAAGGATTGGCTCGCCCGCGGCTGCCGCCAGTCTTTGCTCACCCTAAATAGCCGTTTGACGGGATGGCCTTGCGCGAGCCGGTGCTTCGTCCCACGCCCCAGTCGTCGATCAATCGCTGCGCCGATTGCTGCGCATTAATTGAGATCGTCGCTCCATTCAAAAGAGAATCAGCATGTCAGACGCCCCCGTCTCGCTACCAGATATTCAATCCACCGGTGATGTTCGTCAGGTCGCGATCAATAAGGTCGGCGTCACGAACGTACGTTACCCCATTGCCTTGCGAACGCCGGGTTCGGGGCAAGGAAACGAGTTCGTCCACACGGTCGCGACGATCAATATGTTTGTCTCGTTGCCGCACGATGTGAAAGGAACGCACATGTCGCGTTTCTTGGAAGTGCTTAACGAGTACCACAACGATCTCAGCGGCGACACCATTCGCTTGGTCGCCAACTCCATGAAACAAAAGCTTGAATCGGATCAAGCGTATCTCGAGGTGAGCTTCCCTTACTTCGTCAACAAGCCAGCTCCGGTGACGGGGCAAATGGGCAAGTTGGACTTTGACGTGACATTTGAACTGGCGAGCAATGGCGTTGACGATTTTATCATGACGCTCAAAGTCCCGGCGACCAGTCTGTGTCCGTGCTCGAAAGAAATCTCCAGTTATGGGGCTCACAATCAACGCTGTGACATGACGGTGAAGGTGCGTACCGCCGATGGCGTGCACCTTTGGATCGAGGAGCTCTTTTCGATGGTTGAGCAATGCGCCTCGACGCAGGTCTTCAGTGTTCTCAAACGGCCTGACGAAAAGTGGGTGACCGAACGAGCTTACGAGAACCCTAAGTTCGTGGAGGACATCGTCCGCGACCTCGCGGTAGCACTCAACGAAGACGATCGCATCGTTTGGTACCAATGCAGTAGCGAAAACTACGAGTCAATCCACAACCACAATGCTTACGCGTTCATCGAGCGAGATAAACGCGAGGAATAATCGAGGTCGAAGGATCATCGAGGCCAGGCATCATCGAGGCATGGGGCCCGGTCGCGGAACCATCGGATGACGGTCCATTGGAACGTCCTCACTGTTTCTTCAGC
>JBCBLJ010001184.1:0-1687 GCA_038520195.1 Planctomycetota bacterium | reverse complement strand
GTTGATGTACAGGTGAATGTCGGCCTTCGGATCGTCGCTCATCAAGAACAGCATCTGGGCGACGAGCGAATTCGAAATCTGATCGTCGACCTGCTGCCCAAGAAAGATGATTCGGTCTTTGAGCAAGCGGCTGTAGATGTCGTAGGTTCGCTCCTCGCGACCACTCTTTTCGACGACGTAGGGGATCAATGGCATCTTGAGATCTTGGGCTGATTGGGAATGGCTAAACGAATCGGACCGGCGGGCTTCGCTTTAGTCTTCGTCTTCTTCGTCTTCGAGGGGCTTGGTCAGGATGTCGTCGACCAATCCATAGGATTTGGCTTCTTCAGCGCCGAGGAAGAAATCTCGGTCGGTGTCTTCGGCGATTTTCTCCACCGATTGACCGCTGTGTTTGGACAGGATCTCGTTGAGCACATCGCGGTAGCGGAACATTTCCGCGGCTTGAATCTCGATGTCGCTGACCTGACCACCGCCGCCGCCCATCGGTTGGTGCATCATGACTCGGCTGTTGGGCAAGCAATAGCGTTTGTCTTTGGTTCCTCCGACCAACAGCACGGCGGCGCCGCTGCAGGCTTCACCGACACAGTAGGTTGCGACGGGGCACGACAACATCTGCATGGTGTCGTAGATCGCCAGCGTCGCGGTGACGCTTCCGCCCGGCGAGTTGATGTAAAAGTGAATGTCCTTGCGGCGATTCTCGCTCTGCAAGTACAGCAGCTTCATGACCAATTCGTTGGCGTTCCCGTAGTGGATCTCGCCCTGAAGGAAAACGATGCGGTTTTCCAGGAGTAGATCGCCGAGGGTCAACTGACGCTGACGCTGATAACTTTGATAGGCGTGGCTGCCGGCAATTTGATGATCCGACAAATGATGCGCTAGCGGAGAATCCATAAGGTGGCTTTCGAAGAGAGACAAAGAACTCGCTACCGGTGACGCGTTTGGCGAACGGGTCGCTAGTGTTCGCGTGAATGCGGCATCTGACAAGACCGGTGCCGAATCACGCAAGATCACTCGTGCAAAATCGAAGTCGTCGATCACTCACATCGCTTCCAACGTCGACGCCGCAACGGAGCAAATGAAGTGCCAACTCAAATCTCACTTGCCAAAGCCCCCTAGATTGCCATCATGCGTCAGACTGGCACGTCCGCACGGTCAACAAGACAATAAACTGCCAGCGTGGCTGCGAACTCGCGGCTCTGGAAACCGGATTCACTCCATCGACTTTGATTCCATGTCCCACCAACACATTCACTCGGCGACCAAGTGTCCCACGTGTGGAAAGTCCTTCATGATGGACGAAACTCACTCACCTCCGTTTTGTAGTGAACGCTGCCGGCTGATAGACCTGGGTCGTTGGCTGGACGAAGAGATTTCGCTACCCCAGGCCCCCGAAGAGTCGCCCAAAACGATCGATCGGGACTTGGTGGAGTAGTCGCCAGCGAACCTGTCTTGGCGAAGGCACGTCGTATTTGTTGCTCGCGTTCGGCGCAGGTTGAACTCGATTTTGCGACCATCCATGGTCGATCGCTTGCCGAAATCACGCGAAGGAAATGGGCTGGGACCGTCACGAATGCCGCACGACTTTCGTCAGTTCGCGCTGTCCGCCGTCGGCCGATGTGTTCTGCGACCCAGAAATCAAATCACGGGCACCCCCAGATGAAGCCCGTTCCGATCTTTACATGGGGTT
>JBCBLJ010000952.1:0-2973 GCA_038520195.1 Planctomycetota bacterium | reverse complement strand
TGACTATCGAGCTTGCAAAACTTCGTCCCTTCCACCGGAAGGTACGGTTCATCGGTCGAGACGTCGGGTAGAAGATTCTTCCAGGCGTCCCATTTGGTCACGATGATCACCAACGGTCGCTGATGCAATTCGTCGTCCCGGAGACCGGCATGTCGGCGGACGCGCTGAATCGCTTCGAGCAGAATGGTGTCTTGCCGCACCGTCGTTTCCCGCGCCAGTCGCGACGTTCGCGACGCCATCTGCGGGTCGTCCGATTTGCCTTCACAGGCGCGGCGGAAACGGGTGTCCTGAGTCGGATCGAAACAGAAAAACAAACACTTCGAACGCGCAAGGTGACGCGTGACCGGACTGACGGTCTTGTCAGCCCCAGGAAAGAAACTCTCGCCCGCGTTGTCGTACAGACACACGAGTTTGGAGATCTCGCGATTTCGCTTATAGCGGGGGTGACTCGACAACGGCGTCAGGTTGAACATGAATGGGCGTGGAAACGTGACGGTGTGGTCGCCCATGTCCACGGTGTTGTACATGTCGCCTTGCTCTTCCGTTTTGGCCAGCGCCACCGGCGTGTCCAAATCGGGATTCATGAATTGAAGTTCTTCGTAGTCATGAATACGAGAATTGGTCTCGGCATCCACATCGTTCATTGAAACCGCAAATCGTTTGGGCAACGTTTGACGAAGTTTCCATGACATCGAGGTCAGGAAATAGCTCTTACCACACGCCGGCGCACCGAAAATGCTGAAGAACAGGCTCGGCACCTGGTACATCGATCGCGGAACATGGAGGTGACAGCGTGGGCAAGCCATTCGTGTCGCGAACTGCCCCATTTCGTCGATTGCGTCACCCTGGGGACTGAAGCGACTTGGCAAGAATCGCTTAGAATGCTGGAAACCGAGTTTCGCATCGCCAGTTAAATCCGGGTGCTCACTGATCCAAAGCGACTCCTCGGGGGCGTAGATATTCCAACAGTGAGGGCAGGTCACCTTGTTTAGAAGTGTGAGTGCTTGCGTCTTTGCGACAGAGATCATCGGGAGGGCCAGGATGCGAATTCAGGGACGCTTGCCGACCGAATTTTAGTCGACGGCGGAACATCGTTCCACCAATCGTGCTATCGACGCCCGTGGCATCGCACCTCGTGCCGTTATTGGTAAACCGCGTGGCCTTTCGCTCGATCAAACGGGCCTCAGCCGTTGGGATCGGTCATACGATTAGCTTGGTTGCCGCTTGATGTCGTGACGGCGTACCCGCCGGCGACGCTTGTCGGCCTCCCCAAAATTTCCGGGATCAGGTCATTTTGGCGACCAAAAACGGCGCCGAAGCCCCGGTTCGCTCCTCATAAAGACGCCGGATCGCCGCAAAGGCGGGATGGAGATTGACGAGCATTGGGAACATCGGTGAGCGCGATTCACTCAAGTCGCCCACGCGACTTCGCGCGGTTTCCGGAGACCGTCGAAGTTCAAAGATCGCCCGATTGAGCAACTCGCCGAACGGTCCGTACGGATGCTCCACGAGATGATTCTCGCGCAACTCAAAGTACTCTTGCGCGGTCGCCGGTTCGGTGTCCCAGCCCTGCGCCGCGGCTGCCAGATCCCATCGAGCCTGTTGCTCGTAGATGTCGATCAGCAACCCGCGTGGTAGCAGCGAACGTTCGTGTTCCGCGTCACCGTACTTACTCTGATAACGCGTCGCCGCCTCAATCGCGCCTTCGGTGTCACCCGAATACCAATCCACTCGGCAGCGATCGACTTTGATAAGCAGCGCTTCGGGGTGAATGGTTGACGCCCAACGCAGCGCCCGAGTTGCTTCTTCGAAACGCCCCAGCGTCGCCATCAACAGTCCATACTGATGCTGGATTTGCCAGTTGAACTTGTAGTCTTCGGCGAGCATCTTCAGCAGCGGCTGCGCATCGTCAAACTCGTAGAAGATTTGCCACTCGATGATCGCTTGGGCGAGCAATCCATCGACAGCTTTTGGGTCTTTTTGAATCGCTTCGCGCATGGTCGCTATTGCTTCGGAGACACAGACATCCGCCTCTTCGCGGCCTGTTCGCGCGGCAAGATTGATCGCCGTTAGCGCAAAAGCGCCGATCGGCTCGACGATATCCGTGCATTCCTTGCGAGCCTTTTCGAAACACATGAGCGCCTTCCGCAGCCCCATCACGCTATCGACATCTGCCTGCGTTGTTCCTTTTACGAGGCAGCTGTAGGCCGCTCCACCCATCGCGAGACCGTTCGCGGCGAGCACATGATCCATTTGTTCGGCGATCTTCGTAGCGAGTGATTCTTGGTTCAGCAGACGCTGGCCAATGTCTTCCTCGGCATGACCGGTCACAAACTGGTCCTTGACCAGCACTTCGCCCTCGGCGTTCACCAGTTGCCAGTCGAGCACGCTGACGGTCTGACCGTTCTGCTCGGCGACGCGATGACTGCCGGTCACGATCGCGTCGACCTCTAACTCGCGCGCGATCGCAGGTAACTCCGTTTCGGATGTTGCGATGCGAGGGCGAAACGGCCGGACGGAGAGTTCTCGAATCCTTGAAAGTTCTTTCGACAAGGCGGCCGCGATCGCTTCGCCGTCGGTGAGCGGTCGTCCGGCAAGCGGCGCTCCATTCTGGACCGGATCGTCGGCCCCCACCCGGTCTGCCGAACGGAACGTCAACACTGCCACCGATTGAATCTTCTCCGGCTTTGCCCAAGGTTTAAACATCCAAGCCAATCCCGCCGCACCGGCGACGACACCCGTCACGGACGCTGCGATCCATGTGCGACGATCCAATGCACGCTTGAAGTCCTGCTGACTGACCGAGTCCTCCGCCGATGCCTCGGCCCGCAAACGCTCGTAGATTTCGTCCGCCGTTGGTCGCTCGGCCGCCGACTTGGTCAGCATCGATTCGACCAATTGGCAGAGGGACGGATCTTCGTCACGACGTTCTCGAGGAAAGGTGACGGTACCGGTGAGCGTCGTCGCCAGTCG
>JBCBLJ010000514.1:0-6119 GCA_038520195.1 Planctomycetota bacterium | reverse complement strand
TGGACGTCGAGGCGCAGCGTCGCAAAGCCGCACAAGGTGTCCGCGCGAGCCAATCCAGCGGCGTCGGCCGTGTGGCGCGTTCCGCGACGGCTCCACCGCTGGTTGCGCCCGTGTCCGTGGTCGAAACACCCAAAGACGCGGCGAGTCCTCCCGAGCAACCGCTCGCACCGCCCGTGATTTCAAATCCGCCGGTGGGCCCCGTGGGCCGCGCTCCGAGTGACTCGGTCGCGAATGTACCCATCAATACGATCTGTCAAACATCGAGCGCCGACACCGGCGACGCCGATCAAGAGGCGTCGACTCGCGAACGAATCGACGAATTTAAGCGGATGCAGAGGGCTTTGCGTTCGAACCGAAACCGATAAGCCATCGCATCTGATTGCTTGGAGAACACCCGTGCCATTGACATCATTGATCCGAAACTCCTTTGACTCCTTTCGCGCCGCGATGGGCGGTTCCTCCTCGCGCGCTTCGGCCGCGCCTCCGCCGCCGCTGCTGGACTTTCCCGACGCCCCGCCCGACGTGCGGAAACTGGTTCAATTGAGGCAATACGCGACGATCGTCGCACCTCAAGACGGACTGGAGTTCGACGCCGTGTCGCAGTCTTTCGCGTGGCGTGCGATCGACCAGGAAATGGCGTACGTTCCCGCCGGCCGCGTGACGCTGCTGGGCGAGTACGCGACGACCGCCGACGACGGGTTGGTGCTGGTTCCGCAGACGATCGGCACCAGCGAAGTCGAATCCGTCTATCTCGATCGATGGTGTGTGTCCAACCAGGACTACCAAAAGTTCGTTGATGCCGGCGGATACGACGACGTCACGTTGTGGCCGGATCACATCTTGCAGTCAGTGCTTCAGTTTGTCGACACGACGATGCGCCCCGGACCTGCGACCTGGGTCGATGGTCAACCGCCCAAGGGGAAACTCACCGAACCGGTCGTCGGCGTTTCCTGGTACGAAGCCAACGCTTACGCTCAGTGGGTCGGCAAGAGACTGCCGACCAGTGCCGAGTGGCAACGCGCGGGGACTTGGGGACGATCCAGCAGTGATACACAAGAGGAACCACGATATCCCTGGGGAAATTCGTTCGACCCAGAGCGGGCCAATACCTGGGCGACGGGGCATCATGTTCCACTCTCGGTGCACGACTTTGCCAAGGGAGACACGCCCAACGGCGTACGGCAATTGATCGGCAATGTTTGGGAGTGGATGAACACTCAATATCTGCTGGCCGCGACCGAGGAAATCCAAATTCACTCCAACGACCCGATGGCGGAGATCCGCGGCGGGGCGTTCGACAGCTATTTCCATTCTCACACGACCTGCCAAAGTCGGAGTGCTCAAAAACTAGCCGCACGCAAAGGCAACGTCGGGTTCCGTTGTTGCTTGTCCGCCGATGGGCTTGTGCCGCCCTCGGACACCGAATGACCTTTACAGAACCCTCACGTCAAGAACCAAGATGAACGCTACTGAAACCTACGACGTCGCCACCGAAGACCAAGTGCCGCTCTGCGTTTGCTGTGACTATGAGATGTCAGCGGAGGATGACTACTGTCCAGAGTGTCAGACGCCCAGCGAGATCACTCGATCGGTGACCAGCCGCGGCGGCGTGACACCGCATTTCATATCGGTCGTCGGCCCGAGTAACGCCGGTAAAACCGTCTACCTCGGTTTGCTCCTGGACATGCTTTGCGGCGGTGCGAAAAAACTCAAGGGCGTGCCGAACGGCGCGTTCTCGATCAGTTTGCAGGAGCAGGTGATTTCCGCATTGGAATCACGTCACTTTCCCGAGAAGACTCCTAATGAGTCGGACCTGTGGAAGTGGCTTCACTGCGTCGTGACCGACTCGTCCAAGCGGCAGCCCAAACAAGTCGACTTTGTCGCTCCGGATTTCGCCGGGGAAGCGATCGCGACGGAATTGGAGCAACCAGGAACGTATCCCGCAGTCAGTCATATTGTCGAGCGGACGAGTGCGTTCTTGCTGCTCTGCGACTCGGCCGAAGTGCGCGACAACGGCGCGAGAGAAGACTTGTTTGCGATGAAATTGGGTTCCTACATTTCCCAGCGTCAAGGCTTGGCGGAGCTTTCGAAGTCTCGCGATCTCACTCCCGCTATCGCCGTGGTCTTCACGAAATCGGATACCTGTCCCGAGGCGGCGGACGATCCGGCAAAATTCATGGCCAACAACATGCCGCGTTTCCGCGACTATTGCGAACAGAACTTCCCACGGCACGCCGTCTTTAGCGCCAGCGTGGTCGGTTCGTCGGCCCTGTTGAGCAACGACCTGGGGACCCAGGCACGTGTTCCGTTCCATATTCAGCCTCGAGGCGTCATCGAACCGCTCCACTGGGCGATTCAAAACAGCTAACCAACCTACGGCAGGAACCTTCGCGAAGACGACTTCGTGCGTCCGTGATTCGCTGCCTCATGCCTCGTCAACCGGTCCATCTCGCCACGGAGCTTCTGGGCGGACATCCATGCAAATCGAGCAGATCAACTACGGGTCGGTGAACGGTAGCCGGATGAAGGGTTACCAGGTGATCGGCAAGTCGCCGGGCGTGGATTCGGCGATCGCCAGCGCATTTTGCAAATGGGCGCCCTCTCACAATTCACTGGATGTTGTCAGCGAGCAATCGACACGCGACGCGTGGGGGCTGAGCTATTTTCCGTTGCTGGACGATCACTTCGCCGTCGCGCGTTCGATCCATGGCGGGCCCGAGTACAGCGGTCGCGGTGGATTGGCGGTCATGACCAGCGCGCTAGTATTATCGCGGAAGCAGATGGCCCACGTCGGCTATGACGCGATCGGCTTGTCTCGGACGGCGCTCACGTTCGGCCACTTGATTCTTCATGCCGGCGCGGATGTCGTGTTGCCTGAAGTGTTGTTGCCGACCCAGTTGCTGGAGCTTCCGACGCCGCTGAGTGACTTCATCGATTCCTCCGAGCCGGTGCTGCCGTCGCACGCAGTCCGTTGGGTCGCCCGCGAATCGTGCAGTCTGTTGCGTGATGGAAGAAAGGTGATGGTGGTCGGTCACTGCGACCCATTGCCGATCCTGTCGTTGTTATTCGATCAGCTCAAGCCGACGGAGCGTCGCGAAGTCAGTTTCGCGTGTGGGCTAAAAACCTCTAGTCGTCGTGACTTTCGCGTCCAGTTCACGTCACAGACGATGTCGACGAAGCTGCAACGGGAATTGGATCGCGCCGGAGTCGTCGCGATCGACGTGGCTCGAGTGTTGATCGAAACCACGTAAGAACGGTGGGCAAACAAGTCTGGTGCGCGAAGCGATTCTGTTCACGCTCTCTGAACCGTGCACCTCCTGACAGGAAGTGCAAACGAGCCACGGTTAAACGAGTGACGCAAGCTCCGTAACGCAGGTGACGACGCGAAGACTGCTGCTCAGTTCCCGGGATCGAGTCTCTTGTTGACGTCTCTCATCTGCTGCTGAAGCTGTTGCAAGATGTCTTCGACGTTCGAGCGTTCGATGCGGAGCCCATCCATCGGAACTTGAAAGAGGCGATTGGGGATTTCGGGAATTCTCATGCCCTGTGGTATCTCCATCGGAACAAGCCGGCCGTCTTTCAGTTCGAAACCTCGCTGCCACTGACGGCTGAGCGCGGGCGCTGCGGCGAGGATCTGCTGTGGGTGCTCCGACAAGGTGACGGGAATCGCAACGGTCGCGTCGCCGCGTTTGACGGACACTTCGATGGAGTCGCCTGCCCGGGCCGCGGCGACCGCCGCGATCACGTCCGCAGAACTGGCGATTTCGGTTTGGTCGACGCGGACCACGAGATCCCCGGCCTTCAGCCCCGCCGTCGAGGCGGCCGATTCTTCCGACACTTGCGTCACCAGCGGACCACGCTCCTCGAACTGAAGCCCGACCAAGCCGCGTTTGAGGTTTTGCGGTTTTTCGCCGATCGCGGTCTCGACCAGTCGCTGCACGGCGGGGGCCGGGACACAGACGAGTTCCCGTTCCGATGGAACCATCACGCCAACGACGATGCCGTCACTGTCGAGCAGCGGTGCGCCTTTGGATGGAGCTTGACCGACGAACTCGACCTGAGGAATCAGTCCCATCGCGCTGACGGGCAGTGGTTTGGTGGACACCATGCCTGAGTTGGCCGTCAGCGCTCCGTCCCGCATTGAAAGTGAGACGATCGGCAGGCCCGCTTCGACGTTGGCGCTGCCGATCACCAGGCCGCCCATCAATTCCTCTTGCACCTTGATCGCCGCCAAGCCGGTGACATAGTCCATGCAAACGATGGTGCCATCGGTGACTTCGCCGCGGGGGCTTTCGAGGACAACCGAATCAGCGGGGCGGCCGACATAGGCGATCACCAAATCGTCACTGACGGCGAACGCGTTGCTGACGACTTCGGAGGGTCCGCTCGGGAAACGACGCCCCAGACGGCCACGAGGGTCGGCTTCATCGGCTTGGGCGAGCGTGAAGGTCGCCGTTGACATCACCGGCTCGGCACCGCGTATCGCAGCGCGAAAATCGACAGACTGCCCGAAGGCATCGGCGGAACTTGTCAGGACGAGTGCGATCATCGCGACCGCGCACGAAAACGTTTTCATGGTTTCCCCTCGATTAAAGGCTAATGAAGTTAGCATCGGAGTCTTGGTGGAGCACGGACTGAAAGTAATCCATCTGTTCGTTCGAAAGCGGACCCAGATCGACGGGCATCACGTCGGATGAATCGGCCCAACCGACTGGGACCATCGCGTCTTTCGCTTCATCGAAGACAAAGACCGGAAGCCGGGTGTTGACCTCGGCGAAGAAACGAAAAGGCACGGCTTCGTTTTTGGAGTCGTCTCCCGTCGATGGCGCGTCAGAATGCGGAAGTTGCGCGATCTCTTCACCGCCACGCGGCGACGTTTCATTGCTTCGTTCGGCCTGGAAGCTCAGAAAGCCCAGCGTGCAAAGGACCGCTCCGAAGGTCAGTGCGGTTCGCACGTGTTGCCGAGTTCTGCGACGGATTCGGACGGCTTGCTGGAGTGTCTGCAAGCGAGGTGCCTCGACCGGAGGATCCGGTAGAGCAAACGCTTTGGAAGACGACGATTCGCGTCGTCCATTCTTGCCGTGCGGTTCGTTGTTGTACGTTTCGCTCATGTCTCGTCGGTGGGGGGGACCGTGCTTTGCAGGTGTTCGCTCCGTCGCAGGGACTTTAATCCGTGGTGCACGCGTGTTTTGGCGGTGCCTTCGGCACACTCGACGGCGGACGCGATTTCCGCATAGGTCATTTCGCACGCGAATCGAAGCGTGATCGCTTCGGATTGTCGCCGAGGCAGCTTCGCGACTTCCGCCCAAACACTTTCATTCCACTCATGCTGAGCGACTTCCAACGCCACGTCGGGCGATTCGTTTGGTGCACTCTTTCGTGTCCAGTAAGCGGTGATTCGTCGACGCAACCGAGTGGTCGAGCGATGTCGCTTGCGGCAGAGCCGGATCAGGATCCCATGCAGCCACGTCATCCGACTCGATCGACCGCCGAACGATTCCCATTGGTCCAGCGCCACGACGAAGGTCTCCTGGGCAAGGTCATCCGCGAGCGACACCTGCCCCGTCAGCGCCCACGCGGCGCGATGTATCCGCGGATAGACTTCGCGAATCCAGGGATCGGTCATCACGACCGGATCGACGATCATTGCCGCCGGGACACGGGCAACCGAGGGTGCACCGTCAACCGACGGTGGCGAAGAACCGCCACTCCTGCGGGCACTCACGTCCGCAAGAAGAGGTTCGCTCGGGATGATCGCGTGGGTCAAGAGTCGGGATGCCGTTGACTGTGTCGAGGTGAGACGGGGAGTCCGTCGACATCAGTACGTTCCCACGGGGCGATCGATCGTTCAATCTTTTTTTAAATCCTCGCCTCGGCCCTGGGAAAGGGCCGGGCGGTGATCGCTTGGCGGCCGCTCGCTTTGCTCAGTTTCCTGGGGGAAGCGTGAATCCGGTCGCAGAAGTCTGGTTGACGTTGCCGTCTTTCGGAATCGGAAACGTCGCCTTGTTGAACGGCACTCCGGGATTTCCCGAGGCGGGGCGAACCAGTGTCTCGAAGCCTTTGATGGTCGTCCCGCCGGGGATGGCTCCAACACCAGGCACTGTTCCTGCACCCGGTAC
>JBCBLJ010000967.1:0-2852 GCA_038520195.1 Planctomycetota bacterium | reverse complement strand
CTTCGAAAGCGTGAGCGCCTTCATCCATTCGTTCAAACAGGCGTATGGTGAGACACCCGGCCGATATCGGGCGGCGCAATAAAGAACGCCCGCCGGGGCGGTGAACCCGACGGGCGTGCTGGCACGACAATTCACTGCAAGCAGTGAGTTGTTTCGGTAACGGCCGTGGCCGCATGGCTTGTCGATGAACGCTCCTTACTGACGGGCCTTGCGGAGCCACGAGCGCTTCCGCCACTGCGCCTCGAGCCGCTGCAGCAGGCCTTTTCTTGCTGGACTTGGACGTGGCCGATGGCCGACCGCTTGAGGCGTCCCCTTCGATGGCGAGGGTCCGATGGATTTGTGACTCGATGCGACCGGTGGAGGAGCCTCGTCAAGATGATTCGTGATTTTCGGACGCGTCACCGGTTCGAGGTTTGTCACCGGTGCTGATTCCAACTCGAGCGGAGCAAGAATGGATTTACCGAGAATCGAAGAACCACTATCGGGAACTTCGCCGTGGCACTGTGCCGCAAAGGCGGCCATGAAAATGAAGGAAAAGGCAGGCGCGAATTGCTTCATCGAATTCAGCTCCTGGGTGTGGGAGAGGGGTGGGACAGGAGAAGCATTCACGTCAGATAGCGATGGCAAGCCGATCGGGCGGAGACTTCGTCGAAAGAACCTGCCTCGATGAACGTCTTGAAACACTCGGGGCATCACTTACGCGAATACGCTTTGATCAGATCGCGAAGAGTTTTCCGGCTACCAGACGATCATCGATGCACGCCTCGAGTCGTCACGGGAATCCAACACATCGATCGAGTGGTGCGATCAAGGCGAGTAGAATCTTCGCTGAACCAAGGGGAGCCAGCGGGGATGAATGGAAAACTGAACTTTCGATTTGATGGGCCCGAAAGCGAAAACTACTCGGGAAACATCGACGTGAGCATTCCAAATGTGCCCACGATCCGTTTGATCTCAATCGAGTTCCGGGAGAACGCAGGTTGGCTGGAGCGACTCGCGTCGGCGACGCAAAAGCGAAAATTCGCACTCGCGGAGCCATGGAAAGTCGGACTGAACCGAATTGAAGCGCCCGTGGAACTGAACGGAGTGGTCACGATTCCGGTGCGGTACAGGGAAGAACTCCTCAAGTACGACGGGGCTTCGGTTCCCATTCCGTGGCTCATTAGTTTCTTAAGTATCGGTGCCCTACGACCGCTGGGCGTGTTGCTGATACCGTCGATCGTCCATGACTTCGCGTTTCGTTTCGGCGAGTTGCTCGTGGCTCCGGATTACGAACAGACACCGCAGGTCTTGAAGATCGAGAGACACGAAGCGGACCTGCTGTTCTACAACATGATCCGCTCGCTCAATGGGGATGTCCTCACGGCTTCGCTTGCTTGGGTGGCAGTTCGACTCGGGTGGCCAGTGGTGCCGTACAATGGAAAGCGGGGTGGCGGCGAATGGCCGACCCTGGTCTACGTCTGCACGGTCATCGGTCTGCTGTTTGGCGGGGCGCTGTTGTACGGCTCGGTCGTCACATTCGGTTGGCGCTGCACCATCGGACCGATCATCGGGGTCTACATCCTCCTTTGGCTTGGCACACTTTTCGCGCCCCGGGTCGTTGGCTGGCTCACTTCCATCGTTTCTGATTGAAGCATCTTCCCAGTCTCAAATCTCGATTCGCCGCCCGTCGCGGTTTTGGGCTTTGGCAAATGCCAGCTGTGAGAACGCCGCGACCCATCGGAAGGCTTCTCCACGAGCAACAATTCAGCGGACCAATCCTGACTCCCGCGAATGACCGATCCGGTGGCTGAATTTCATCTGTATTTGTACGGCCCTTTCATAGAGGGTGGTGAGTTACCGACAAGATTTCCGTCCCGTTTTGAGACGGCGTTGGCTCGATTGCAGACGGCTTTTCCCAAGGCATTGATCGAGCCCGACGGTTCGGTCGCCTGGGCGAGTCCGACTCACCAATTGGTCGCCATGATTTACGATTCCGGCGACGCGATTGAGTATGTGGAGCTCCGAGGTCATTGCCGACGCTCTGATCTGTTTCAATTTGTGACTGAATTGAGCGGAGATGACGAGATATTCGATTTTGCTGTCATGCAACTGCCGGAGAGGCAGTGGAAGAATTTGCAAGACTTTGCAACGGATCTTCCCGTTTGACCCATCTCCCGGCCGAACCGCGTTCGTGTTTGCCACGTTGGTAGAGTGTGACAGATGAGGAAACTCACAAGATTCGAGGTTTTTGAGCGAACTTACCGGAAAGACGGCCGTCTAAACCAGTGATTGGCACAGCGCGTGCACTCTCTGGTTGGCGTTAGCCAAGTTCGGCTCGGAAACCAAACTGACGACGAAACTGTCGCTGGATTCAACACGAGGGATTGAAAAATGACCACGGTAATCAGCCCCGAAGTCTTCGACCAAACCGCTCCTACCAAAAAGCGCCTCTCCGATGCGGAGATCCTGCAGCGGGTGCGTGAGATCAAATCTACTTGGACGCTCGCCGAGCGGGCCGAACGACGACGCGAAGCCGACCGTCGTTTCGAGTCGCTGATCGATACTATTTTCGCCGAGGCGGCGTGACGAGTCGGTTGAGCGAACCGCATTCACTCACGCGGTTCGCTTGGCCCCGATTCGCCATCAAGAGGCTGATCCCCGACCGTCGTTTGGTGGATGGTTTGGCCGACAATTTCGCCACGATAGTGGCACGCTTCTAGAAATGACTCCAGCACCACGAGTGCCGCAACGGCATCGAGTTGCTGTTTCTTTCTTCGGCGCCGAACGCCCGCAGAGCCAAGTCGCTCTTTCGCGACCGCTGTGCTGAAACGCTCGTCAAAGAGTCGGACTGGAAGGCCCGTCGCCTCGTT
>JBCBLJ010000549.1:0-5780 GCA_038520195.1 Planctomycetota bacterium | reverse complement strand
CCACTCTCCACTCCACTCTCCACTCTCCACTCTACCTGAGCGGGTTGAAAGTCAGTCCGCTCAGAAGCTTGGGGTAGAAGTAGGTGCTTTTGGCCGGCATCCGTTCCTTGTGCAAGCTGATCGCCTCGACATGCTCGAGCTTTGCGGGCATCACCAACGCGGCGAAGGAGTAGGCCTCGTCGCCTTCGCTTTCCGCTTGACTCCCCTGCCCTTTCAAACCGTCCACCGTCTCGGCCACCTCATGCACGTACGTCGGTTTTGGATGCCCCGCGCAGCCGAGCAACTCGTCGATCACCAAGCGGTGCAGTAGGCTGACGCCCAGTGACCGCCATTCATCGCTCTGATCACCGGCGAGTTCCTTGAGCTTGGTTGCAGCACCTTCACCAGCTCGAGCCAGAACCCACGTCTCGTCGGTGACGCCGAATAACGCCATCAGACCTTGTTCGTCGGCCGCTTCCATTCTGGCCCACGCCTCCGCCGCTTGCTCGATTCCGCGCGGCAACGTTTCGCATTCGAACTGCCCCGCAAGCTTCTCCACGATCTCATTGGACGAAAACGAAGCCGTGCCACGCAGCAATCGGTGCGTCGGCAAGACGATCATGCCCGGGTCGCTCATGCCGACCAACATGGTCATCACGAAATTGGCGGGGTGCGCCTCCGGAAGCGAACCCTCTGTTTCGGCCACGTGCTGACGATAGTTGCTTGCTGTCTCATAGCGGTGGTGTCCGTCGGCGACGAACATCGGACGATCCGCCATCAATGCCGCCACCTGCTCGGCGACCTCCCGGTCTTTGACGGGCCACAACGTATGCTTCACACCAAGGTGATCCGTCGACTCCAGCGGCGACACACCTTCCGTCGCGGCATCCAACAACGTGATGATCTCGTTCGCTGGGTCCGGGTACAAACCAAAAATCTGACTGTTGTTCTGCTGCGTCGCCTTGGTCAACTTGAGGCGATCCACTTTGGCTTTCGGATGCGTTTCCTCATGCGGATAGATGTTGCCCTCGCCGAAGGGTTGAATCCGCACACGGGCCATGAACCCTCGTCGATTGATCGATTGCCCCTCGACTTCGAAGCGTTGGTGGTACACGTAGTAGGCGGGCGCTTCCTCGCGCATCAGCACGCCCTCTTGTTCCCATTGCGCCACAAACTTTGCTGCTCGCTGATACTTCTCGTCACCGGAATCACCGGGCTCGACGCGATTCAAGATCACCCGGATCACGTTTGCCGGATGCTTCTTGTAAAGCGTCTCCTGCAACTCCGGGTCGATCACGTCGTAGGGCGGCGCGACCACATCCGACAACGAGCTGATGTGATCGGGCGAGTAGCGGAGTGCGGCGAAGGGTTCAATCTGCGGCATCGGACGACACATGGAGAACGGAAGGTAGAAGGGCCGTGACGCCGAATCCTAACGCAACCGTATCACGGAGCAAGACACGTGAAGGCAAGAAAAATGCGCTTCATCGATACGAACTTCGCGCTGCGACCGGGAGTTGGAACCATGGCTTGATTGAAACAAAACCGCACCACCAACAAAAAAAGCCGGCTCCCAAAAAACGGGAAGCCGGCCACGATGATGCGATCAAGCAACTTACGAGAGACTGCGCCACCGGTTCACGCGCGAGCCACTCCAGCAACTTTCAACTTTGAACTTTCAACTCCTAGTACCGGTAGTGCTCCGGCTTATAAGGGCCTTCGACGGGCACACCCAGGTAGTCGGCTTGCTCCTTCGAAAGGACCGTCAATTGCGCGCCCAGTTGGCCCAAGTGCAGTCGAGCCACTTCTTCGTCCAGCTTCTTGGGAAGCATGTGGACATCGACACTGTAAGTGTCATTGTCGCGGTTATTCCAAAGTTCCATTTGCGCGAGCACTTGGTTGGTGAAGGAGGTGCTCATCACGAAGCTCGGGTGGCCCGTCGCACAACCAAGGTTCACGAGCCGGCCTTTGGCGAGAATGATCACGCTTCGACCGGTGTCCTTGAACGTGTAGCGGTCGACCGCACCGATGTCGGCGGGTTTGATCTCGTCTTTTGTCGCGCGGCCCTGTTCGACTTCGTTCTCCAACCACGCGACGTCGATCTCGGTGTCGAAGTGACCGATGTTGCAGCAAATCGCGTCCTCCGGCATCTCCTTCATGTGTTCGCCGAGGATGATGTCCTTGTTGCCTGTTGTGGTGACAAAGAGCCGACCCTCCTTTGCCGCATTCTCCATCGTCGTGACTTCGAAGCCCTCCATCGCGGCTTGCAAAGCATTAATGGGATCGATTTCGGTGACGAGCACGCGGCAGCCGTATCGCTGAAGGCTGTGAGCACATCCCTTTCCGACATCACCGTAGCCAGCGACGACCGCGACCTTCCCGGCCAACATCACGTCGGTGGCTCGCTTGACGCCGTCGGCCAACGATTCGCGGCAGCCATACAGATTGTCGAACTTGCTCTTGGTGGCGCTATCGTTGACATTGATCGCCGGCACCTTCAACTTGCCGCCCTTGTTGAGCGCTTCGAGTCGGTGGATACCAGCAGTCGTCTCTTCGCTGATGCCGTGGATGTGGGTGAGCAACTCCGGGAAGCGATCATGGACCATCGCCGTCAAGTCACCACCATCGTCCAAGATCATGTTGATGGGCTCGCCCGACGGGAACGTCAGCGTTTGCTCGATGCACCACTCGAATTCTTCCTCCGTCATGCCCTTCCAGGCATAGACCGGAATGCCAGCCTTGGCGATCGCCGCGGCAGCTTGATCCTGTGTGCTGAAGATGTTGCAACTCGACCATGTCACCTCGGCTCCCAACTCCACCAGCGTTTCGATCAGAACCGCGGTCTGAATCGTCATATGCAAGCAACCCGCGATTCGGGCGCCCGCGAGCGGCTTGGAAGCGCCATACTTCTCGCGAAGGGCCATCAGGCCTGGCATTTCGGCCTCGGCGAGACCGATTTCTTTGCGGCCAAATTCGGCCAGTTCAATATCTTTGACTTTGTAAGGCAGCGGGGTTTCGACTTGTGACACGAATGGACTCCTGGAGTGGTGAACGTGATCTCACGAAGGAGGGCGACGGACCGACCACAGGGACTCCCGCTGGCTCGTTTCCCAAAAATCTTTAGCCCGGATTTTAGCCCCGGAATCGATTTTGGTCATGGGGGTCGTGACGAACTTCCCTCCCCAAAAATACCCACACCGAATGCCCCTGCCCGGCCTGATCGCTCATGCTTCCATCCGCTCCTTTGGTGCAGCTCGACCTCGGCTCAAAACAGGAGTTTACCGGTGTATAGACAACAGCCACGATCAACTCCTCGATCCGCCTCCCGAGGCGCCCGACCCGAGTTAACGCAGCGCTAGGGTCGACCGCTTGTCTGCGAACCGTCAACGATCGCGTGACGGTAAGCCTTCACGAACGCTTGGATTCGCTCCTCGTTCTTCACACCCTTAGGACACTCGACACCGCTCGCCGTATCGACCGATCGAGCACCGCTCAAGTGAATCGCTTCGACCAGATTCTCGGGCTTCAAACCTCCCGCCAGCGTCCAACCACCTTCCGATGTCGCCGCCCACCGTCTCACGGAATCCCAATCGAGCGTCTTACCGCTGCCGCCGTGGCTCGCGCCGGCGTCGACATCAAGCAAGACGTGACATCCGATCTCCCGCCACGGTCTCGAGAGACGCTCTAGCGAATCTGGCTCAAACGCGCCGCGAGGCAGCTTCACCGCGCGGACCACTCGAATTCCCCCGTCGATCAGTTCGCGGGCCACCTCCACCGGCTCGTCACCATGAAGCTGAATCGCATCGAGCCCGACTCGCACCGCGATCTCGCGTAGCCGCGACAACGACTCGTTAACGAAGACGCCGACGGTCATCAATCCACGGCGCTGCGCCGAACGTGCCAACGCCGCTGCCAAATCGCTCGCGGGAGCCACGAAGCGAACGCTGGGCGGAAAAAAATTCAAGCCGACCGCATCCGCGCCCGAGTCCTCGACGGCGACAAGGTCCTTCTCCAGCCGAACCCCGCAGATTTTGATGTCAAACATCCGCCCCTGGCCTCCAACCGATCCAAACCGAACGAAACAACCATTTCCAGTGGCTCCGCGGTGTCACCGAGTCGATACACGAAACGGGTTTCACCGCAAACTGTCGACCGTGACTTTATTCGGAGTCAACGCGTGTTCAAAGATCGAGCCAACAAGATCGACCTGCTGCTGATGTTCGCAGCCACGTTCGCCATCACCGTCGCATTCTGGCCGCGGAACGCCCCACTTCAAGTGGTGAAGTGCCTCGACAAGAATGCAACCTGGCAGACCTACAGCATCGCGATCGACGATCCGGCGCTCGACACGCTACGACACCGACTTGATCAATGGAAGCGGCCCGAACTCGATCCTGCGTACGCCGCGGCAAAGTGGCGTAAAGAACTCGCGGAACGATACCGCGACGAAGCAGCCCCTTCGCAACAAGCCGACTCGGTCCCGCCGATCCCCGCTGAACCGATCGTGCAGGCCGCACCGACTACCGCGCGGCTAAGCGACACCGTGACCTTCGCATCGTACGAACAAGAGATCTCCCAAGCGTCGGAGGCAGGGGCCGTGCAACTCGCGAGTCTCGAATCGGAAAGCGAACCGCCCGCGGTCAGTAGCCCGTCGGACAGAGACTATTGGGAACAAGTCAGTCGCGAAGCCGAGGCCGAGATGCGTGCCGCCGAAGAAGCTCGCGCCGAGCCACCGATCGTCTTCGGTGCGAGACTTCCTGCGATGCTCCCCGAACGTGCCTTTCACGCCGCGTTCCTTTTCGGAATCCTCGCCGCCTGCGTCTACATGCATTGGCTCGTGCAATCGCCCTACAAGGCCAATAGCTCGCTGCGACGGCAGCCACTCGCTGTCATCGCACGACTCGCCGTGTTCGCATCGACAATCCTCTTCGCATTTGTCAGCTCCGCGGTTATCTGGCTCTGACACACCCAAGTCGCCCCCAACCGCCCAACCTGGCGAGTCTCGGGCCATTCGCTGGAAACGGCAGTCTCCCCACAAAAATCTCCTGCTCCGACGCCTACACAATGGGCGGGCACCGGTTCCGTTTCTTGTGTCTCCGTCTGCGTGTCCCGCGTGACGGTCTTCGTCACGTCCGCCGCACATCCTCTCCCAACCTAGGCTGCCTCAACCTCCTATCCTCCCACGCGACTCCTTAGCTCCCGCGCTCCGATCCCTCAGCGTCCCTGCGTCCTCCGTCTCTCCCTCCACTACGTCCGCAGAAGTCGCACCTTCGCTCTGGCCGGGCGCTCTTTTTCGCCCGTTTGGAGCCATTCTGCGTTTTGATCTCTCGTCGTCCTCCTTCCGCGATTTCCCGCAAAGCCACGCCGCGTCCGGCTGTCTTTCAGCGAGCCTCAGCAGAGGAACTTCCAGCAGCAAAACCTGTCCCCGGAACTGCTCTGTCCCCTGGAGGTCGCACCTTCGCTCCGCCCGGGCGTTCTTTTTCGCCCTTCTGCAGCATCGAATGACGAGTATCTAACTCCGCGCCCTCTGCGACTCTGCGTTTTGATCTCTTCTCCTTCCGCGATTTCCCGCGAAGCCACGCCACGTCCGGCTATCTTTCAGCGAGCCTCAGCAGAGGAACGCTCAGCTAGCAAAACCTGTCCCCGGAACATGCTCTGTCCCCGGAACTGCTCTGTCCCCGGAACTGCTCTGTCCCCGGAACTGCTCTGTCCCCGGAACTGCTCTGTCCCCGGAACTGCTCTGTCCCCGGAACTGCTCTGTCCCCGGAACATGAACATGCTGTCCGGAACATCCTCTGCGT
>JBCBLJ010001151.1:0-1907 GCA_038520195.1 Planctomycetota bacterium | reverse complement strand
GCAGCTAAAGACGCCCGGCGGCGCGATCCTTGCCCTATTGCTGCTCGCAACGATGCTCGTTGGCGTCGGCCCGGCACTCATCGCAGGCTTTATCAGTCCGATGTCCGCCTCGCCGCTCAGCGAGTTCTTCGTGCGGATCTCGCCGGTGATGCTGCTCGCGGTCGTCACACTCTCCGTCCTCTCTGAATCCGGCAGGACGTTACTGGAGTTGCGACCGCCGGAATTGCAGTTTGTGTTGGCGGGCCCGTTTACCGACTCACAGGTTTTGACGTATCGCCTCGCGTCGACTCTGGTGTCGGTGATTCCGATCGCGATCGTTGTCCCACTCGTGCTTGGAGCCTATGTGGAGAGCCTTCCAAGTGCGTTCGTTGGGTTCGGACTCGCAACGCTCTTTGTGTTCCTCGTCACATTTCTGTACTCACTCGCAAAACCACGACTGCCACGCGGCGTCGCGCCGGCGATCCGAATGTGTCTCTTGATCGCGACGATCGCGGTCCCGATCGAAATTCTCGCGCGAACGGACTTCTCTCAGGCGATCGAGTTTGCGGTTTTGATCGAGACGCTTTCCAACAGTTGGTCGCTGCATGTGGTCGGGGCACTTTTTCGGCCCTTCACCAATCTGATGTTCGGACCATTGGGGGCGATGAGTTTGTTTTGGTCGGCAATCTCTGTTGGTCTCGTTCTGATCGCTCTGCTCGGTTGCTATCGGTTCAACAGTGGGTTCGCGGAAATGGCGGTCGAAGGCATCGCTCGCCGCGCGAAGCGAATGGAGCGCATGCGCGCCGGTAACTTTTCCGTGACGGCGAGCCAGCGAGGTCCGATGCGGCGTTCCATCCCTGGTTTCTCATGGCTCCATGGCTTCGGCCCCGTCGCCTGGCTTCAACTGACCATCCTCTATCGCCGAAACGGTCGATTGCTCATGGGAATGGTTGGGCTCGGGATCGCGGCCTCGATTGGGATCGGCCTCTTCTTAGCGTTCTCGACCAATCCGCTTGATCCATCGATCCGAATGGGCGTCGTCCCCGCGGCCCTTGGCGCCTCGATGTATCTGGCGTTCTTGATCTCCATGCAGTCGCCGCTGGGTTTTGCGTTGGACCAAAGGACGCTGCTGAATGTGAGCGTCCTGCCGCTACCTTCCCTCCCGACGACAGTTGGCATGGTGACGGGCCTCGCCTGTCTTCAAGGCAGCGCTCAGCTAGCCGTTTTCCTTCCCGCTTGTGTCGTTTCCAGCTTGCCTTGGCACTCCAACATCGCCTTGTTAGCCGCGGCGTTGATGCTCAACGTTGCGATCGCGTCGGTGGTCAACCTGATTTGCGCCGCGACCCAGTTACGTCCATTGGGAACAACCGCACCGGACATCTTTCAGGGCGTCCGCGCGATGCTCTACATCCTGCTGATCGGCCTGGGGATGTTGCCAACGGCGATCGTTGGGTCCATCGGGGCAGTCGTCTTCGGCGCTGTGCTCGGCTTTGGATGGACGACCTGTGCGATCGGTGCTGCGATCAGCGCGGCTGCCCTTCAACCATTTGTATGGTGGCTCACTTCGATTCGCTGGGCCGCTCACGAGGGATGATCGAGAAACCGCAAACGGCGAGGAAATTTCTGAAAGGTCCGTCGATGTATCGCCATTTCAAATCGTTTCCCCCTCCTCTTCTAAGGAAACGAGATGTACCGTCTGAGCGCGCGCCACGCCCAATGCCTCACTTGCCTGGCCCTCCTTGCCTCGTCACTCTTCGCGAAAAAGAGCGTCAACGCGGACTTCGTTACCGTGGTGAATCCCGGTTTCGAGGACACCACGGGCCAATCCACCTTCAACGAATTCACTTTTGGTACACCCGCGGGTTGGGACCTCTACGATCCGAACGGTATCGTTGGCAGCGAGGGAGTCTTTGTCGGGACGCTCCTTC
>JBCBLJ010000108.1:0-15043 GCA_038520195.1 Planctomycetota bacterium | reverse complement strand
GTCGTTAAAGAGTATCGATGGAGTACAATGGGGCCATGCGTCACTGGATCTTTCTTTTCGTCGTGTTGTTGCGGGTTCCTTCCGTTCCCGCGGAAGAGTTGAGCCCTTTCGTCGATCGCGCTGAGCGTGGCGATTGGGAGAACGTCGCCGGCCAAATCGATGCCGAGACGGCGCGGCAGACGCAAGGCGACGGCAGCACGGCGCTGCATTGGGCGGCGCATTGGAATCGACCCGAGATCGTCGATCGATTGATCAACGCGGGCGCAACCGTCGACGCCGCCAACGACTACGGGGTTACTCCACTCGCCGTGGCTTGCAGGCTCGGAAACTTTGAAGCCGCCGACCGACTTTTGAATGCGGATGCCGATCCTGCTTTGGAGCTTCCGGGGCGGGAGACACTTTTGATGCATGTGGCCCGTGTCGGGAATCCAAAACTGGTCCAGCGGTTGATTGATTGCGGCGTGAACGTCGACGCCAAGCAACGTCGTTCACAGACCGCGCTGATGTGGGCGGCCGAACGCGGAAACGTCGAAGCGGTAGATTGCTTGCTCAAAGCGGATGCCGACTGGGGCCACAAACTGAAGTCTGGCTTCACCGCTTTACACTTCGCCGCACGGCAGGGCCGTGGCCGTGTGGTTCGAAGGCTGCTCGATGCCGGCGCCGACGTTAACGCGCGGATGAACCCGCTCAATGAGTCCGGGCGAAACCCTCGCAAAGGGATGTCGCCGTTGATGCTGGCCGTCGAGAGCGCACACTTCGAGCTTGCCTTGAAACTGGTCCAGTGGGGCGCCGATCCAAATGACCAACGCAGTCGATACGCCCCGCTTCACGCGCTTTCCTGGGTCCGTCGGCCATCTCGCGGCGACAATCCCGAGGGTGATCCGCCGCCGGTGGGAACCGGTGATATCGGGAGCCTTCAATTCGCACGTCAAATGGTCGAACTGGGTGCGGACGTCAATCTGAGGCTCACCAGCGGCAAGCACTCCAAAGCGAAGCTCAATCCCCGTGGCGCGACGCCATTTCTACTCGCGGCGTTCACGGGTGACCTGGCCTATGCGCGCCTACTCGTGGAGTTGGGTGCGGATACGACGATTCCAAACGCCGATGGAACGACGCCCATTTTGGCAGCGGCGGGTGTCGGCATTTTTGTTGCCGACGAGTATCCGGGCGATGAATCGGAGACGCAGGCGATGCTCGAACAACTGGTCGCGTGGGGCGCGAACGTCAATGACGTCGATAACCACGACGAGACTGTGATCCACGGCGCGGCATACCGAAGCTTTGCCAAAGTGGTGGACCAGCTTGTTGAACTTGGCGCCGACGCTCAGGTCTGGCATCGCAAGAACTCGATCGGTTCGACGCCACGCGAAGTCGCCCAAGGGAAACGTCCTGGATCCTTCAAGCCGAACAAGGCGACGATCGCGGCGATTGACCGTGCCCTGGATGCCGCGGGACTTGAGCCATCCCATTGGGTTCGGCCGTTGGACCGAAAACGCGACTGGGATTCGCCTCAATAGGCGGCCGAGCCCTCGCGAGATTCGCCCAGCACCGTCGTGCAGAGTTGCTCGAATTCGGGGCTGACCTCCAGTGATTCGGTACGTAGATCACGGAGGAAACGTGCTTCGGATTCGCGGACGGTGCCGGTTCCGTAGAGCATTCGTAGCAATTGAAAGTGTTCGCTGGCATCGATGGTGCCATCGGCCAGCAGAACGCGACGCAATGCTGGGAAGAAGAGTTCGTCGAACTCCGAGCAGACTTCCTCGGCTTCGGACAGAATCGTGCAGAGGAATTTGACGTCGTCAAAGTCCAGTTTGCCATCGCTTTCGATGTGAGTTCGGATTTTTGCAACTTCGTTGGGGGTGATTCGGCGATCGGCAAGCAACTCGCGCTGCAGTTGGCTGAGGTTTGGCACGGAGGATTCCCCTGGAGGCAGGTCGAGAAACGACGAGTGTTTCCGACTCTAGGTCGCAGCGCGTATTGGCGACCAAGGCTGGGGTTCAATTGATGCCGGTGGGAATTCTACGGCGCGGGTGAACGGATCGTATCGGTTGTACGTGGACAATTTGCCGACTTGCCTGAGCAACCACCGAGCCAATTTTCACCCAGACTACCGGATCGCCCGGAATCAACGACACAATCTCCCGTCAAGCACAACCGAATTCTTGTGGCGCGCAATGAGCAATGGCTCTAATGGTGCGAGCAGCTAATTGGTGCCTAGCTAATTGGTGCCTGGCACGGGACTGGCTTCTATTACGACGTAACGGGTGATGGAAAACTGAGTCCGATCGACGTGCTGCGAATCGTCAACGAGTTGGCGAGACAGTCGAGCGAGGGAGAAGGTGAAGCAGTCTCTGGGTGGATTGAGCTAAACGTTCCAGTCGCTCAGACAGACGAGCCGTCCCAGGATTTGGACCAACCGCAGCTTTTACAGTCAGAGCCAAAATGGAGGCGGATGTCCCTTCGGTTTCCGATCGACGCGAGCACGGATGAAGAGCTCTCGCTCGAAAACGATGCGAACGAGACCGATGCAACCGAGCCGAAGTCGCTTGCTCTGCTTGACGGCAGTCTTTGATCGGTAGTTGAAGCGACGGCATGACTGTGTGGCCTAGCAGTCGTCGAATTCAACCAGTCGAACCTACGCGGCGTCTTCGGTTCCGTCCAAGTCTGATCGATAGGATTGCCGGATGAAACATCCTGATCGTATCGATTCAACTCTCGCCGACAGAGCCTGGGTCACCGAAGCGGCGGTTGAGCCGGTGGTTGCCCGGCGACCTGTGCAGGGCCAAGGAACTTTTCGTGAACGACTTCCCAACCTTTGGGTGGCTGTTGCGGAATGAAGTTCTTGAGCCAGCCATTCATGAAACCCGCAGTGATCCCGTTGCGTTTTACCTTGGTGAATTCGTAGAGGTCATAGTTGTTGGCCGTCCTCACGTCGTAGTTCGGAGCGTAGACGACCAATCCGAGGACGTCGTAGTTGGAACTGAGTGAAACGTGGACGACTTTGTATTGAGCACGATCGTTCTGCTTTCGGGGCCAAGCTTCAATTAAGTAGGTATTGGGTTGCTGGGCGGGAAGCGTTCGTATCCAGAATCGTTCTTTGATCTGAGCCGCGTTCAAGTTGAACACAAAGGGGAGCGGGCTATTGAAGATCTGCACGCCCTGCATTTCCGGTGGAAGCGCCATCACAGTGCATTTCAGTTCGGCCTGATCGTAGCGGACGATTTCCTTGCCGTTGCAAACCCAGTAGTCTCCTGGCTTCCTTGGGTCGGCCTTGAATTGCGGTTTGTTGGCTTCCATGCCGACGTAGAAGACAATCGAGTCATCTCGAAAGAGGCCCTTGTCGGGCGTGGCGTATTTGAGTTGGCCCTCGGCGCGATGGGCTGGGATTCCTGCCGGAGCGTCTTTCTGGTCGAATCGCCAGCGCACGTACCGTGTTTCCAGTGTCCGTGTGCCGCGGCTACGATTTTGCCACTGAAGCAGGTGTTGATCGAGTTCCTGCTGCTGTTGGGCATTGAGCGCGGGGAACGGTAGCTGGGGACCGGTCGCTTGGCTTCCCGCTTGTGTTGCTTGTTGTCGTGCGGTTGCTTGCTGGGTCGTTTGCTGCTGTACAGGTTGCTGTGCTTGCGCACTGGATAGCAATGTGGTGACCACCAATCCGGTCACGACCATTGGGGGGCGAAAGAAATCCATGGCCAACATCATCTCCGTCCTTGGAGGAACCGAACCGCGTTCCGCGGCCTTCCTACTACCGCGAATCGGGCTTGTAACAGCCTGCGGCGGGGGAGCAAAGGCCAATGCACGCCCGGATTTGGTAGCAACTCCCGGTGGGGTGGGTAGACCGGAAGTTGAACGACGGTGTCCGGCTCACGCGGAAGCGGTTGTCCTGCGGCTCATCCAACGGCCGCGCATTTTAGCAGGACGTGTGTCGTTATTCTTCTTGTGTTTGCTAAACGCGTCAGTCGCTGGTGTTGGGGTGTGTCGGTGGCACTTCGTCGTTTTCGCCGTTTGAGCGGCGATACGCTTTGGGCGACATTCCGACTTGCGATTTGAATTGCCGATAAAACGTAGAAAGGTCGTTGAAACCGCTTTCGAACGCGATCGTCGCGATCGAGAGGTTGGTTTGGAGAAGTTGGTGACGCGCGTGTCGGATCATGAGCCTTCGAATGTAGGTCAGCCATGTCTTGCCAGTGATTTCGTGAAACCACTTTGTGAACGAGCGACGTGACATTCCGAGTCGATGCGCGGCTTCATCGATCGTCGTGGCCTCGAAAAACTCCGTGTCGAGCGTGTGCACGTATTCCCGGACTCGCTGTTGCTCGTTGCCCGAAGGGACTGCTCGGTCGCTAGCTCTCGGGGCCTGGTGCAGAATCCACTGAACCAAACGTAGAGCGGAGGCCACCATCGCCAGCGGCGCGTCTTGACCGCCGTTTGACTGAGCGTGTCGCATCCGCCGAAGTTGATTGCCGACACGGTTGCTGAAGTGAGCGTCGGACGCGACGAGCCCGTCTTGGACTCGGGAGACCAGCGTCGGTTCAAACGCAAATAGTTCTGGCGCGATGCAACACACGTAGAGGCTGCTGGCGGCGTCCGGCGCGTCAACGATTCGATTGATCGTTTGAGGCTGGACAACGATCAGGTCGCCCTCTTGGAAATGAACGACGCGATCGAACAGCTCCATCACTCCGGCGCCGCGGATCACGTAGACCAGTTTCAGGAAAGCGTGGCTGCGATACTCCATCGAGAATTCGGGCGAGTGATGACTTTCGAGGACGAGCACACCCCACTGTGGAAGGTCTTCCGCGAGGGCTCGGTCGGTCAACAAGGGTTGTTTTTCGTCTGACGGCATGGCTTTTGCCCGAATTGCATTTTTTGGAATATCCGATAATCCAAGACGGTTGTCGACTGAAAGGCTAAGATCTCGTCCGTCTACATCTTAGGTGCCCAAATCACGAAAAACCATGCCTGACCCGCTCCAACGGATCGCACCACGACGAAAGATCACCGGTTTCTCGGCCACGTTGCTGCCGATTAAGGGCGGCGAGGTGGACTGGCGTGCGTTTGATGCGTTGGTTTCCGAGACGTTTGATTGCGGTTTAATCCCGGCGATCAACATGGACACCGGGTACGGAAATCTGATCGACCAATCGACGCGTTGCAGGACACTTGAGCACGCCAAGGGGATCGCGGCGGGACGACCGTTTTTGGGCGGAGTGTTTGTCGGCGATGCCGCCGGCGACGCACTCAATCAAGACGCTTATCGGCGCGGGATCGCGGAGGTCGAGTCGTTCGATGCGACGCCGATTCTGTTTCAATCCTACGGACTCGCTCACCAAGATGACAAACAGATCATCGACAACTACCGAACCATCACCGCCGACTGTGACGCCTTCTATGCGTTTGAGCTGGGCAACATGTTCGCTCCGTTTGGCAAGATTTACTCGTTGGACGTCTACGAGCAGTTGTTGATGCTCCAAAAGTGTTTGGGCGCGAAGCATTCGTCACTCAGTCGAGAGCTGGAGTGGCAACGCTTGGAGCTGCGAGATCGGGTCCGTCCGGATTTCTTGGTGCTGACCGGAAACGACTTGGCCATCGACATGGTCATGTATGGAAGTGACTACTTGCTGGGCCTTAGCAGTTTCGCTCCGGACGCTTTCGCGCGACGCGATGCGATGTGGGAGGCGGGAGACTCGCGATTCTACGAGCTGAATGACCTGCTCCAGTATCTCGGTGCGTTTTCATTTCGACCCAGCGTTCCGGCTTACAAGCACGACGCCGCTATGTTCCTGAAGCTCCGCCGGCGCATCGATTCTGACGAGACTTACCCCGGTGCGCCGCAGCGCCCGGCAAGCGATCGCGAGGTCTTGGCGCATCTCGTCGCGGACATCAATCGTTTTTTAAGTTGAGAACCAATGGCAAGTTACCCGCGAATCGCAAGCCTGAAGACCGTTGAAGACTTTCGGGCTCGTTTGGAAGAATTGAATCTTGGGATGCCGGTCGATGACGCTGTGTTGGCCGGTTCCGAATCGCCGCTCGCGCAGACTTTGCGCGTCGGCGACCATCCGATCGGGAACCGATTTTGCATTTTGCCGATGGAAGGGTGGGACGGCACCTCGGACGGCAAACCCACGGAGTTGACTCGTCGGCGGTGGAAGAATTTTGGGATCAGCGGGGCGAAGCTCATTTGGGGAGGCGAAGCCGTTGCGGTCCGGCATGAAGGCCGAGCCAATCCAAATCAGCTTCTACTGAATGACGGAAACCTCTCGTCGATCTTGTCCCTGCGTGAGGATTTAGTCGCATCGCACGAGGATCGCTTCGGCGGCACCGAGGACCTGTTCGTCGGCTTGCAGCTGACTCACTCCGGTCGCTACGCGAAGCCGAACCAGAAGCACCTGGCGGAGCCTCGGACGGTCCAAAGGAACCCGACACTCGACCGGCGTTTGTCGCTGAGTGATGATTCCGCGATCCTGAGCGATGACGACCTCAAGTCACTTATCGATGACTTCGTTCGAGCTGCCGTCTTCGCCCAAAGCGCGGGCTTTCAATTCGTCGACGTGAAGCATTGTCACGGCTACCTCGGCCACGAACTGCTCAGTGGGGTGGATCGTGAGGGCGAGTTTGGGGGCTCGTTCGAGAATCGGACGCGGTTTCTTCGTGAGATCGTGACCGGCATCCGAAGCGAGGCGCCGCGTTTAGAGATGGGGGTTCGCTTAAGCATCTTCGATTTTGTGCCTTATCAAAAGTCGGAGACCGGCGTCGGCTGTCCGGCACCCGATGCGGACCCGCGACTCGTGTTCGGCGCGGACGCGGATGGAACGGCGATTGACCTCGACGAACCGCGCCAGTTTGTTGAGTTGATGCAGCGTTTGGGCATGAAGTTGCTTTGCACGACCGCCGGCAGTCCGTACTACACGCCTCACCTTCAACGCCCCGCGTTCTTTCCACCCAGCGATGGATATGATCCGCCGGAAGCGCCACTGATCGGAGTCCAGCGCCAAATCGATGCGACCGCCGAACTGAAGCGAAGTGCTCCGGGGATGGTGGTCGTCGGTTCGGGTTACACGTACCTTCAAGATTGGTTGCCGAATGTCGCGCAGGCGGTCGTTCGAGAGGGCATGGTCGACTCCGTGGGCCTGGGGCGTATGGTGCTTTCGTATCCCGACTTGCCGGCCGATGTTTTGTCCGGCGAGATCGCCCAGCGGAAACGAATCTGTCGCACCTTCAGTGATTGCACGACGGCACCTCGAAACGGGATCATCAGTGGCTGTTTTCCGCTCGATCCGTTCTACAAGGCGATGCCGGAGCGGAAGTCGTTGTTGGAGGTAAAGAAAGGAAAGGAGTCCGGCGCGAGCGGCTGACCCGAGGCGTCCGATGCCGATGAGCGTCTCGGTCGTTCACCGCCCCCGTCCGGTATCCGCCAAGTTTCAACGACAATCCTCCCTTCATGTCTTTCGGAAGTTCGCGCTCATCCCACTTTCGTGTCTTTCGCGGTTCCATTCTCCCACGATCAAGAGCGTACTCGGATGAGTGTTCTGAGCCGACGCAACCGCATCCAGCGCTCTTTCCCCCGCCATTCCCCTTTCGTGTTTTTCGAATGTTTCGCGGCTCCCCTCTCCCACGAAGTTGCGTTCAACCTTTCTTGCAAGCTTGAAGCATTTCGTCGCGTGCTTTTAACCGCGCCTTCTGGGCGGCGTCGACGGGGCCGGTTTCGGGCGTTTGAATCTGGTTCAAGGTTGCAGTGGCGAGGTCGGAACGCTTGAGCGTTTCGAGCTGAATTTTGGCGAGGCTCAGATGGGCGTCGTCCGAACGTGGCCCCTTCTTCGAACCGACAACCACGAGTGGTCGGATGGCATCAACCCAAAGTCCTCCGTTGCCTAGCTCGTGCGAGTAACAAAGGAGGGATTCGTCGCTTAAGCCCATTGCGATCTGCAGCGAATCCATCTGCATGAAGGCTTGTCGAGCGGCGTGCAAGTTGTTCGCCTTCAGGCTCTCGCGAAAAACGTACGCCAGTCGGTTAAACTCTGGATGCTCACGGCACGTGTCTCCCGTGGGAGCGTTGGCCTTCGCTTCGCGTTCGAGGCGTTTTCGCCGTCCGCGGGCGGATTCTTCGGCGGTGTTGGATCGTTTTGGGAACTTTGGAAACTTCACGGGCAACCATCCATCGTTGATGTTGCTTATGATTCTAGCTAAAGTCCGCTCGGATCGCTTGCGGAGCAGCAAATCACCCTTGAACAAAGGTCTTGAGGCAGTATGGCCGAGAACCCTTACCAAAGCCCCCGCGCTGACTCCGGATCAACCGCCACCAGTACGAAAGATCGATCGGAGTTGGTGAAGGAGCTTGAGAAGATTCGTAAAGCGCGGAAGTACATGCTGGTCGGATTGCCGCTCGTGGGCATGAGTACCTTGCTGCAGTACGCTGGCATTTTTCGGGCCGGGATGCTGCCGAACTGGTTTGGGTTGGTCTGCATCGCGTTGCTCGCCATCCAGATTCCGGTGATTTCCTGGAAGATCTCGAAGCTCGAGTCGGAGATTGCGGAGACTCAGTAATTCTCCGGGGGCATGTGATGCTTGGTGCGATCATTGGCGACGTGATTGGTTCGTATTACGAACACTTCCCGACGAAGTACACCGACTTCGATTTGTTCTCCGAGAACTCGTGTTTCACCGACGACACGGTGTTAACGGTGGCGGTCGCCGATTGGTTGCTTCATGGGAAAGAGCTGCGAACTTACTTATACGATTACGTTGATCGATATCCTGGCGTCGGCTACGGAGGGACGTTTCGCACTTGGGCGTTGTGTCGTGAGTCGGAGCCTTACGGGAGTTGGGGTAACGGTTCGGCGATGCGAGTGGCGCCGGTAGGCTATTGCGAGAGCACACTAGCCGAGACGCTCCGCGTAGCGGAAGAAACAGCGGCGGTCACGCACAATCATCCCGATGGAGTCTTGGGGGCCACGGCGGTCGCGGGCTGCGTCTACGTGGCTCGCACTGGCGGGACGAAGCAGGACATCCGCGAATTCATGGACGCCGAAATCGGGTATGACGTTTCGATGCCGATTGATCAACTCCGGCCGTTCTACAAATTCGATGTGTCTTGCAAAGGATCCGTGCCTCACGCGATTCGGTCGTTTTTGGAAGCGGATTCGGTGGAGCAGTCGATTCGATTGGCCGTGTCGATGGGCGGTGATGCCGACACGATGGCGTGCATCGCCGGCGCGATCGCGGAGCCGTTCTTTGGGGGCGTGCCGGAAACACTTTGGAGGCCCACGGAACAACGCCTCGATTCACAACTGCTGCGGATCACGGCCGAGTTCCGCGAGCGGTTTGGTTGCCCGGCGTTGGATGGCGATTCGACGGATGCGTGAAACCATCGCGCAAGTGTTGGGATTCGATTCAGTAGAGGCTTACATGAATCGATGCCGCCAGAGTCATTCGCCGGTGACGGGGAGTGAGTAGACGCAGGTCTGACTTGTCTGGCTTCACTGCGTGGTGAGTTCCTTGGCGAGTTGCTCCCGGAAGATTTTGCTGTTGTGTCGAATGTCCACTGGCATCGGGGCTTCGCGGACGAGAATCTCTTCGATAGTTCGCGTCAACGGATTTCGACGCGCCAAGTCCAGGAGTTCAGATCGCAGTTGATCCGTTTCTTCGCGCGTTTTCGGTCGGGCTTCGGAGTAGGGCTCGACGAACACGACGGGCGTTTGGTTTCCAGTTTCGCCGCGCCCGACCAGGGCCGATCGATAAATCGCCTCGTGGGAGTTGAAGATGGCTTCACACGGAATGGTGTACCAAGTCCGATTAGCCCCGGTGACTCGATGAGCTTTTCGACCGCAAAACCAAAAGCGATTGCGTTCATCCAAATATCCGACATCGCCCATGCGATGCCAAACCGCATCACCATCGGCGACTTTGTGGATCGCATTCTGATCGCTGCGGACGACATATTGCCGGGTGACCATGGGGCCGCGGACCATCAGTTCGCCGATCTTTCCTCGGGCGACTTCGCGAGTCTGCGCGATGTCTTCGAGCGGCCCGTCTTCGATTTCGATCACACGCCAGTCGACTTCGGGGAAAGGGGTGCCGACACAGACGCCCTTGCCTTTGGCGGCGGCAGGACCGGTCTGTGAAATGACTTCGCGAGACTCGATCGACGCGATCGGAAGTGCTTCGGTTGCTCCGTAGGGCGTGTAGATATCGACGTCTTCGTGAAGCAGATTGCGAAGCCGTGCCATGGTCGAGGCGGGTACCGGCGCTCCGGCGGAAAGGACGCGCCGCAGTGTCGGGAACGGATCTGCGATGCCCTGTCTTTCGCACCAGCGGACGACGGTGTTCCAGAGCGCCGGTGATCCGAAAGACTGGTCGACTTCCCATTGCGTTGCGGCTTCAATCAAACGCCGCGGATTGACTTTGGCTGGTCGCGTCGGGTCCATGTCGGGAATGATCGTCGTGACGCCCATGACGGCATCGAACAAACCGAACAACGGAAAGCACGCGAGGTCCCGCGATCCGCGATGGATGTCGTATCGTTCACGGATGCGATCGATTTGGGCGTGGAATGTGCCGTGGGTGTACAGGACGCCTTTGGGTGGACCCGTGCTGCCGGTGGTGAAGATGATCGCGGCCGGATCGACGCGTTCGATTTTCGGGAGATCGGTATTGGGATCGCCGTCGCTCGCGGTGCCGAGATCACGGATCTGCTCCAGCGTCTTGCCGCCCCAAAAGAGCCTTCGTCCGACGGTCACGTTCCATTTCGCGTTGCGAAACTTGGACCGCAACAGGACGCGTGCGATGTGAGCCTTGGGGATGCCGACGAATCCGTCCGGTTCGGCGTCGGCGAGGCAGCGGATCAGGTGTTTGCGCCCAATTCCGGGATCGATCAAGATCACGACGACGCCGGCTTTGAGCAGAGCAAAAACGAGTTCGATGAATTGGCCGCTGAACGGGACCATCATCGCAAGTCGCATCCCCGGCCGGACGCCCCACGCGATCAGGCCACGAGCGACCGCTTCGCTTTGGTCGTCCAGGTTCTTGAAGGTTGTCAGCGCGTAGCTGCGTTCACCACCTTCGCTCGGTGGTCCATTGGGTTCGGCGATCGCGATCGCGCCGGGCGCGAGCGCCGCGACGACTCGGAGTCTCGCTGCGACGTTCCCATCGGGCACGGTGCTACCGGCGACCACGGAGCCCTTCCGGGGTTCGGCATTAGACATCGCGGGCCTCACACAGTTGGTCGAGTGTTTCAATGATTCGATCAGCGATGGACTCACCGGCCACTCGTTGGGCGCCTCTCCATCCGGGCACGGCGTTGACCTCCAAATAGAGGTCCGGTCCTTGGTCGTTGTCGATGATATCCACCGAGCCAAAATGGAGTCCGAATCGGCGAGTGATTTGCTTGGCGGTCTCGATCAATTCGGGCGTCAATGTTATTTCGCTCGATGTCGCACCGGCAGCGACGTTGCTGCGAAACGAAGATCGGTTTTCTCGACGGATGCCGTAGACATTCTCGCCGACGACAAGCAATCGCGTGTCTCTTCCGCCAGGTGGGATAAACTTCTGAAGTTGGATGACCGCGCCCAATTGTTCCAGCGACGAGAAGGCGTACCAAGCGAGTTCCCGATCGGTCACTCGCATGACGCCGCGGCCTTCGCCACCAAACAGTGGTTTGACGACGCAGTCTCCGCCCAGGTCGGCGAAGGCCATCATGGCTTGATCGCGCGATTGAACGAGCTGGGTCGGAGGAGTCGGCAACCCCAGATCCGCAAGCGTGGCGAGTGCCGCGAACTTGTCGATCGCTTGTTCCAGGGCGCGGGGTGGATTGATCAGTGGAACGCCTTGTTGTTCAAGCTGATGCAAGACGGCGAGTCGAAACGTAATCTGTTCGAGCGTCCCACGGGGCATCGTTCGCGTCAGGACGGCATCAAAATCGGTGAGCGAACCGGCTTCGCTTGTTAGCACCGGTGAACTGTCAACATGGCGCGCGGCGAGTGACTCGTAGGACGCGACTTGCAAGGCGTGTCCCGCGGACTCCGCGGCGTCTTTGAGTTGTCTGGCGTGCCAGCCTTCGTCGGGGCCGAGCATCAAGAAGTTTCGGCGGCGTGCCGGCACGGTCATACCCCAAAGGACCGAACCAAGATGTCGCGACGAATCTCCCCAGCCGAAAAGGACTTGCCCGAACGGAGGTTGTGAATCGTGACGCGGGCAGGACTGAACAGTGCCGGATCGACTTTGTAAAAGTCATGGTCATAGTCAGCAAAGACTTCAACAAACGGGCGACCGTGATCTTTGGAGCCGCAGCTCGGTGTCTTTTCAATGACCTCGGCCACCGCTTCATCTTCACAGTCCACCCAGAGAGTCACCGAGGCTCCATAGAGCATGGCGTCGTTGGTTCGCCCGATGCCTTCGATCGAATTCCCGGCTCGGGCGGGCGGAGGCAGCGGTGCCGATCCGGTGGCGGAGACAATTTGCCGGACGTCGAACTGGAGTTCGTGCAATTTGTGAAGTGCGGTTTCGATACTGCGGGAAACGATCTGAACACCACCGGCAATGGAGGTGCTCGGCGCGACCGCGAGCGTTAGCTGCGATGGAGCGATGGAACACTCTTTGGCGATCAGAGTGACGGCCGCATCGGTCGGTAGACGGTCCGCTTCAAGGACGCCGAAGCAACGATCCGCATTCGCGTCTCCGAGTTTCAGGTCGAGCAGCATCGCTTCGCGGCCTCGAAGCAATCTCATGGGACCGCTTCCCATGGCAAAGAAGTCGTCGGTTTGCACGGGCCAGCCGGCGTATTGGCAACCGAGGCAACTGAGGAGAGGACTGTCGGTGAAAACGGAGACCGCGTTTTCAACTCCCAGTCGCTCCGGCGCACATGGGACGATCGAGATTTCTGCCAGCGAGCCCATGCAAGCTTGGGCGAGCAGGATACCGGCGCGAAGCGATCCCGCTGCCTCGACGCCGAAGTCCAGTACGGTTGCCCCCGAGCAAAGATGCTTTACCACTCGCAGCTGTTCGTTTTCGCTCGCCTCGCCGCAGAGCGAATGGGCTAACCGGTTGGGGGACATTGGGGCTCTCTTTCGCGAATCCGGCAGCTCGTTGATCCAAATCCGATCGTGTCACGGTCGCGTCGACTTGTCGAGAGGGCGTTAAGGCTCACGGTCGCCCTCGGTTCCACAGGTGACGAAGTTCAAAGCGTCGAGAAGGCTGATGGCCGAGGCGTGGACTCCTTGTTCCTCGGATTCGTCGTGTACGCACGGTTCGCGACCCCGGACTGACAAAGCGGTCTGGATACGTCATGTTGTCGTGGCAAAATCGATCGCGTTTGAGACGCCCTGGTCCCTCGAAGTTGTCGAAACGATGTCGCTGGAAGTGATCCTCTACCCGCACCCGACCCTCCGATTTGTGAGTCAGCCGATTCGCAAAGTCGATGCGGAATTGAAACGTATTGCCGCCGAAATGCTGGACTTGATGTACGAGTCCAATGGAGTCGGGCTGGCCGCGAATCAGGTGAACCTTCCGCTGCGGATGTTCGTCATCAATCCAACCGGGACGCGGGGCGAGGGTGAGGAATACGTGATCCTGAATCCCGAAATTCAGTTTCCCAAGGGAAACGAGACGGCCGAGGAAGGCTGCCTCAGCTTGCCGGGATTGACCGGGGATGTGATTCGGCCGAAATCGATTCGCGTTAGCGCGTTCGACATTTCGGGCAAGCCTTTCGAAGCGACGCTCGAGGGCTTTCTCGCCCGTGTCTTTTTGCATGAGTTTGATCATCTCGACGGTACGCTATTTTTCGACCGGATGGGAAAAGAATCGCTCGCGGAGTTGGGCGGCGGGCTAGAGGAATTGGAACTCGATTTCCGTTCGCGGCAGAAGACCGGATCGTTGGCGTCCGACGAGGAGCTGATCGCACAGTTGAGCGAATGGACGGACCGGTATTGCTAGGCTCGGCTTGAAGTAAGTTCCTCCGTGCCGCCAAAAGCGTGTCAGGAGTCAACAGCACAAAGCACCCGCAGGGCGTCCCGACTATTGACTCCGGACACCCATTTCGCCAACGAGACACCGTTTGCCAATGAAGACTTACTTGAACGAGCCCTCGACGGGAGTGTGGTGTTGCGGATCATCTTGATGGGAACAGGGCCGTTCGCCGTGCCGACGTTTGACGCGATCCGCCAGTCGCGGCACGAAGTGTCGCTCGTTGTGACCAAGCCCGAGCCGCCGGTCAAAAGCCGTAAGGGGCCTCCTCCGGCACCGGTTCGCATTTGGGCTCAGACGCATGCGTTGCCGTTGGCGGACCCGCCGAGTATCAACGACGAAGCGGCGATCGAAAGATTGAAAGACGTCGGTGCGGACTTGCTGGTCGTTTGCGATTACGGGCAGATCCTGAAGCCGGATGCGCTGGCATCGGCTGCTCTCGGCGGCGTCAACTTGCACGGTTCGCTTTTGCCCGCGTATCGGGGCGCGGCACCGGTGCAACGCGCCCTGTTGAGTGGCGATCCGAAGACGGGCGTGACGGTCATACACATGACGCCCAGGTTAGACGCCGGACCGATCTTGGGGCGGCGTGAGACGCCGATCGAAGATCGTGAGACGGCCGGTGAACTTGAAGAGCGGCTTTCCGAACTCGGCGTTGAGTTGACACTTGGCTGTCTCGAGCAACTGGAGTCTTGGGATCGCACTTCGCCGATCGGCGAGACGCAGGAGAAGGCAGCGGCGACGAAAGCCCCGCGACTGAGCAAGCAAGAAGCAAGGATGGATTGGACACGATCACAACGCGAGCTCGATTGCCATGTGCGGGGCATGCAGCCCTGGCCGATCGCGTTTTGTGAGGTCACGGTGCGGGAAGGCAAGCCGCCGGTTCGGCTCTCGATCCTGGAGGTGCAAGCGGCGGAGGCCGATCCGTCGGGACTGAGCAGTGGCGAGTTGTTCGGCGGCGAGGGATTGGTCGTTGCTGTCGGCGATGGCGCGCTCGAGCTGAAACGCGTTCGTCCCGCAGGAAAGCGCGACATGACGGGGGAAGAATTTCAGCGTGGCTACAAGCTTGATCGTGGAACACGTCTCG
>JBCBLJ010000570.1:0-5597 GCA_038520195.1 Planctomycetota bacterium | reverse complement strand
TCATAATATACTCCTATTTTCGCTGGGTCTTTTAAGCACTGGGCAAGAATTTTATCTACATGGGCACGGCTCTGGGGGCGGCTTGTATTTTGACCGACTTTTTGTACTTCAAAAAAATACGAACGACTCTCCACCCGGTTCATCGTTCGTAGTTTGTTCCAGTCCAAATCGTCGGTCAAATGCCAAGCCGCCGCCTGAGCCGTGCCCTGGTCGATCTGATGCTTGCCGAGTGCTTCGACGACCGAGCGAATCTCGGAGTCTTGACTGAATTGCTCGAACGGGATGATCTTGTATTCCATCTTTGCGTTCGGATCGGGTTTGCCATGCTCGAGGCAAACCGTCCGGAAACTCACCTTGCTCTTTTTCTCCGGTGCGACGCGTAGGAAACCGCCACCGCCGCCACCGCCGAGTCCACCGCCGCCGAGGCCACCGCCACCGCCGCCGAGACCGCCACCGCCGCCTCCGACGGCTTGACCGCCGCCACCGCCACCGGCACCACCGAGTCCACCGCCACCGAGGCCGCCTCCGCCGAGGCCACCACCGCCGCCACCAAATTGGGCGTCGATCGGGACGCCTGCAAAGGCCGACGGCAATCGAATGCTGAGCGGCTGATCGGCCTTGTTCTCAACGATCAGATTCGCTTTGTCGGGGCCCAGGGCAATAAATCGGGCTTCGACCTGCCCCTCTTCCATCGCTTTGAAGAGGTCGACCGAGGTCGCCGCGACTGGTTCTTCCGCGCCGGCAACGGTCACCAACGCGACCGCGGCCACCAAGCCGAAATACGTTCGTAGGCTCGAAAACGGGTGGTTCACGCTAATTCCCTCATGATTGACAAGACTTGGCCGACGGAACGGGTATCGCCGGAGCTTTTTCGGCCAGCAGTGATTGCAATTGTAATACCAATCCTCGCCGGAACTTCCCATTTTAGTTCGCGATCCTAAATCGCCGACCAATTCACGGTCCGCGACGACGTAGATTCTCGCTTTTCAGTGCAAAGCGTGGCGATTTCAACCAGTTTGTCGGCAAATTGCTGAGGCGGCATCACACTTTGGAGATTCCGTCGGTTTGGAGTTTAGACTCGCGGACGCCACGAATCGTTCACCAAGTTGGGCGGTAAACGTCCAGCACACGCCGCGAGACAGTTTGTGACGGCCAGGTCCCCCATCTTGCAGCGGGTCCGAAGGGTGGCACTGCCCAAATGTGGCGCTAGCACGACGTTTGGCATCTCCCGCAATTTCGTCGGAATAGAGGGCTCGTGCTCGAAAACATCCAGGCCGGCGCCGGCGATTTCACCTCGCTGAAGCGACTCGATCATCGCGCTCTCGTCGATGACGGGACCCCGCGACGTATTCACGACGATGGCCGTCGACCGCATGCTGGAAAACTCTGTTCGACCCAGCAGATGCCGAGTCTGCTCGTTGAGTGCGACGTGAACCGATACAAAGTCACTTTCGGCGACCAGTTCGTTCAGCTCACGGTATTCGACGCCAAGATCTTCTTCGACGGCCTCCGACCGGCGGTGACGACTCCAGTAGAGCTGGCGCATGTCAAATCCACGGGCGCGACGCGAAACGGCCTGCCCGATTTGCCCAAGGCCGATCAGTCCGAGCGTTGCACCGGTGACTTCCGTTCCCAAGAGCTGCCGAGGGTCCCAGCCTTCCCACTCACCGCTACGAACCAAGGAGTCGCCCTCGACAACCCGCCGGGCCGCCGCCAGCAGTAATGCCCATGTCATATCCGCCGTACAATCCGCAAGAACGCCAGGCGTGTTGGTCACTGCGACTTGACGCGACGTCGCGGCCTCGACGTCGATGTTGTTGAATCCAACGGCATAGTTGGACACAACTTTCAGATTGGGCAGAGCGTCGAGCAACTCTCCGTCGATTCGATCGTTCAGCAAACAGATCATCCCGTCGGCATGCTGCGCTCCTTGCACCAAGTCTTTCCGACTCAATGGACGGTCATTCTCACCAAACAGCAGCTCACTTTCCTCGCGGAGCCGCCGCATCGTTGGATCGGGAAGACGTTGGGTGAGAAAGACTCTTGGTAAACCAACCATTTTGACCCAACGACCGGCCGCTAGAGATTTTCGAGGATCGAGTTATACGTCGCGCTTGGCCGCATCGCCGCGGCAGCGAGTTCCGAGTCCGGGTTGTAGTACCCATTCAACTCGACCGGCCGTCCTTGAGCCGCGGTCAGCTCGTCGACGATCGTCCGTTCGTGACTGCGAAGCTCGGTCGCGATCGGCTGGAAACGTTTTGCCAACTCTGTCTCCGACGATTGCGCGGCCATCGCTTCGGACCAATACAGCGCCATGTAAAAATGGCTACCGCGAGTGTCAAGCTCGCCGACTTTCCGCCGCGGCGACTTGTCCTCGTCCAAAAACACATCGGTGGCACGATGCAGACCTTCGGCGAGTGCCGCAACTTTTCCGTCGCCCGACTTACGTGCGAGGTCTTCGAGGGACACCGCGAGCGCCAAGAACTCGCCCAACGAATCCCATCGCAAGTGGCCTTCGCCGACAAACTGTTGCACGTGTTTCGGAGCCGACCCACCGGCTCCGGTTTCGAAAAGTCCACCGCCAGCGAGCAGCGGAACGATGGAGAGCATTTTCGCACTCGTTCCCAACTCGAGAATCGGAAACAGGTCCGTCAAATAGTCACGAAGCACATTTCCGGTCGCCGCGATCGTATCGAGCCCTCCCCGTGCCCTTTCGCAGGCATGACGAGTTGCCTCGACGGGCGCCAATATTTGCAGATCGATCCCTTCGACGTCGTGATCCTTTAGGTATTCATTCAACTTCCCGATCAGGTTAGCGTCGTGCGCACGATCCTTATCCAGCCAAAACACGACCGCAGCGCCGGTGAGTCGTCCTCGTTCGACGCCGAGCCTGACCCAATCGCGGATCGCGACGTCTTTGGTCTGACACATCCGCCAAATGTCACCCGATTCAACCGTGTGCGAAAAGACAATGTTGCCAGACGAGTCGGTGACTTCCACCGCTCCGTCACTCGCGATTTCGAACGTTTTGTCATGTGAACCGTACTCCTCCGCCTTCTTGGCCATCAGCCCGACGTTCGCGACACTTCCCATCGTCGAGACATCAAAAGCGCCGTGCTTTTTGCAAAACTCGATGACCGTTTGATAGACGCCCGCGTAGCTGCGATCGGGAATCACCGCCTTGGTGGCACCCAGTTTTCCGTCCGGTCCCCACATCATCCCCGAGGACCGGATCGCCGCGGGCATCGATGCGTCGATGATAATGTCACTCGGAACGTGCAGGTTGGTGATCCCTCGATCCGAATCAACCATCGCCAATCGGGGTTGTTTTTCATAGATCGACGCGAGCTCCGCGCGAATCGAGTCTGCTTGATCGCTCGGCAGCGACTCGACCGCCGCATCAACCGCGCCCATTCCGTTGCGAGGACTTACTTCAAGACGTTCGAACGTCTCACCGTACTTCGCGAAGAGGTCCGCAAAGTAAACGCTCACCGCATGGCCAAAGATGATTGGGTCCGAAACCTTCATCATCGTGGCCTTCAAATGAAGCGACCAGATCAGACCCGACTGCTTCGCATCGGCGATCGACTCAGCGAGGAAACTTCGTAGCTTCGCAACACTCATCACCGAGGCATCGACGACCTCACCGGCTTCCACCGGAACGGACTCACGGAGTGTCGTCCGCTTACCATCGGTATCAACATGTTCGATCTTCAGGTTGCCGGCTGACTCGACGACCGCTGATTTCTCGCTACCGTAGAAGTCACCGTCCTGCATACTCGCGACATGAGACGGTGAATCCGATTCCCAAGCTCCCATCGAATGCGGGTGAGTCTTGGCGTAGTTCTTGACCGCGGCGGCGACTCGGCGATCGGAGTTGCCTTCCCTCAAGACGGGATTGACGGCACTACCCAAGACTTTCGCATAGGTCGCCCGAATCTCCTTCTCCGCATCGGATTCGGGGTTCGCCGGAAAATTCGGAACGGAAAAACCGGCGGCTTGAAGTTCCGCAATCGCCGCTTTCAGCTGGGGGATCGATGCGCTGATATTTGGCAGTTTGATGATGTTTGCTTGGGGCGTCTTTGCCAACTCCCCGAGCACCGAGAGTGCGTCTTCACACTGCTGCTCGTCTCGCAGAAACGAGGCAAAGTTTGCCAGGATACGTCCAGCGAGTGAAATGTCTTTCGTTTCGACGTCAACGTCCGCGGAGCCCACAAACGCGCGAACGACGGGCAACCAGGAGTATGTCGCAAGCGCTGGGGCTTCGTCCGTGTGGGTGTAGATGATCGAAAGTTCGCTAGTCATATCGGTTTATCGAAGCAAGAGTCACGTCGAATTCCAAACGGTAACAGTCTTCGTTCAACTTGTCACCGGGACGCCCGACATCACGGCTTGCAACGGCCACATCCGCGCAGACCCTCCAGCTCCGTTGGCCCCACTTCATGCAAGTTATGCTTCGAACGCAGAATCGAGCAGTCGTGCCGATGATACGTTTTGTTGTTTCCCACCACGCAGAAACGCCCGGCCTGAGTGTCCACTCCCGAGAGCAATGTTCGCTCCGATTCTTCGCCCTCTGGACGCGCCGCCTTCAAACGTGACTCTGCCGAAGCGTTGGGCGTCGAAAGTTCTTGCGTCGCGCGATCGCGTTGCTCTCCACCCGACGGTCCGTTGAGACTCAGAAGCATCGGGATCGAGGCAATCACGATGCAAAGGACAATCCCGATCCCAAAGAGTAACCGTGTCGTGTTGCGTTTCGCGCGGACACGTGTCGATCGTCGTTCCAGGCGGTGGCCGGATTGACGGCGGCCTTCCTTCGCATCGCCTATCGACGAACGTAGAGATGCCTGTGCGGTCTCGATCCTTGGTACCGCTCGCTTGTCCTTGTTCTTCATGGAGTAGTGCGCGATCTCCTCGGCTAACACTGCTGCGCTGGAATGACGGTCGTTGGGTGACTTCGCCATCAGCTTGCGACAAATGTTCTTAAGCCACGGCGCCACCGGCGGAAGACCGGCTCTCATGCGCGCATCATCAATGTCGGGAGGATTCTGTTTCTGGTGTGCCATCAATCGTTGGGCACTCGTACCGACGCAGAAAGGTGCGGAGCCTGTCAACAAGAAGTGAAGTGTACAACCAAGACTGTAGAGGTCCGTTCGATGATCGATCTCGCGGCTATTGAGAGCTTGTTCGGGCGAGACATAGTCAACAGTACCGATCGTTCGCGCGGGATCCGCTGTGATCGATTCGTCCTCCTCGCTCTGTAGCAATGCCAAACCGAGGTCCAGAATCTTGATCGTCCCCTTTGTATCCAACAGCAAGTTCGCGGGTTTGATGTCGCGATGGATCAACCCGTTGGAGTGAGCATGCTCGAGTCCGATCGCCGTTTGACGAATGTGTTCTGCCGCCGCCACCGGAGGCAAAGGCCCACGGTCGCGAACCAACGATGACAGATCCGCTCCCTCGACAAACTCCATCACGATGTAATGTGTTTCTTCTCGCGTGTCGACATCGTGGACTCGGACGATATTGTCATGATTCAACTTTGCAAGCGCCCGGGCTTCGCGATGAAAACGCTCCAAACTCGCTTCACCGTTTCTCCC
>JBCBLJ010000275.1:0-9378 GCA_038520195.1 Planctomycetota bacterium | reverse complement strand
CCCCCAAATCTCGCGCCACCCACCAATGAGCGCCTTCTTCTTCTCGGTGTAGAGCATCCCCTCGTTGTGATTGGATTCTCCCTGGTACCAGATCGCACCGCGAATCGGAAAGCCGACGATCGCATGAATCATGCCGTTGTAAAGCATCGTCGGATCTTGATGGCTCTTGAACGGCATCAACGTCTTCGGAAAGCCTGGGCTCGCGTCTGCCAGCGAGTCATCTTCGAGAGCCTTTCGTGCACCGGCAAGCCACGTTTGAACCGACTCGACATGTTTCCGGAGTTGATCGCGATAGAGTTCGGTCCCCGGAGTCCGTCCTTGCACGGACCGATCGATTCCGTCCAACGCAGGAACCTGCGTGAACCCGACCGGCGGCGTCCAGGGCTCGACACGGGTCCCACCCCACGAGGAATTGATCAGTCCGATCGGAACATCGATTTCTTGTTGCAGCTCTCGGGCCATGAAGTACCCGCAAGCGGTGAAAGCGCCGACGGTTTCCGGTGAGCAGAGTTGCCAGTCCGTTTCGACATCGTCGATGGGCGTGGTCGATGGGCGACGAGCAATTTTGATGTGGCGAATCATTGGGTGATTCGCACTCGCGATTTCCTGAGCCGCGTCGCGACTCGCTCGAACGGGCCACTCCATGTTGGACTGGCCGCTGCAAAGCCATACTTCGCCGATCAAGACGTCTTTCAGTTCGATCCGGTTCTTGCCTTCGACAATTAACTCCAACGGCTCGTAACTGGCGTCGAGCGCAGGCAATTCGACGCTCCATTTTCCGTCGGTCGCGGCCTTTGCATTGGCGGTCTTTTCGCCGACGGTCACGGTGACTGACTCGCCTTCTTCCGCCCAACCCCAAACACGAATGGGTTTCTGCTGCTGGAGAACCATGTGGTCGCCGAAGAATCCCGGCAAACGGACATCCGCTGAAGCGATGCCGGTGACGAGCGTGCTGAGCAGGAGCAACTGTAAGAGGCAAGTAGCGTAGCGCATGCAATTCAAACTCATTGGTGGGCGGGAGGGACCACGGTGAGTTTAATCGAATCGGGATCAGCGCGCGTTGAGAGAAATCATGCCAGGCTCGGCTCTGCATCACCCGCATTCACCGTCGCGACTCGCGAAGGTCGCATGTAGTCCGGTGGCACATAGTCGCCGATCCAGTCGAGCGCTTCGGCGTCACTGATCGCGTTGCGCCGCGGCACCCTCATTGATGCATTGCACGTCGGACAGCGCCCCGCGCGACCCGCCCAGTGTGACTTGATCCTCAGTCGATGACCGTTGGGACAAGTTGCTTCAATGGCCATGAGAGGTCGTCGCGCTGTTGCTCAAGAATCTTCGGGTAACGCCGCCGACTGAACGTAGGCCGTCTGGCTCACCGAAGCCCGAGCGGGAGTACCAAACGACGCCTAACCCTCAGCCGAAACCGGCCATCGGCGGGGTGTTCAACTCCGTCGCGTCAGAGACTTCTTGAGCGACCCAGCCGACAGAGTGGCTGAACAGATGGCCGTCCGAATTGGCAAATCAGCTCTCCAAAGCACTTCGATCGGTCTGACCGTTACGGCAGGTGCGCCGTTCAAATTGAGGGCGAAACGAATTCGCCATTTCCCGCGTTTCGTCGGCGTATGTTCGACTGGGAGCGGTGTGCCGTGCCGTTCCCGCCCCGATCGTGAACGTCTTCGAGTGAAGCGGCCCCTGGATCAAGCATGTCCCGACGCGCCCCCGTCTCCTTCTCATCGCTTGAACGCCGGCTTTTACTCAGCGCCGCGCCGTTGCCCGTTGCGATGCCCGATGACGCCACGGAAGCCGTCACGTCGCTGCCGACCACACAGTCGACCATCGTTGAGGAATTCGATTCCTCGACCACGCAAGAGCAAACCGCTCGCCGCGAGTTGGTGATCGTGGACAGTCACGTCCACAACCTCGAACAATTGGTCAACGATCTGACCCAAGGCGACGACCGATTCGAAGTCTTTGTTTTGGCACCCGACGAAGACGGCGTGGACCAAATCAGCCAAATCTTGGCGACGACGCAAGACATCGATGCTGTCCATCTTCTTTCCCATGGCGAAGACGGCGCCATTCGACTAGGCGATACTTGGCTGAGCCAATCAAGTCTGGATGCCTACGCGGGACAGATAGCGCAGTGGGGCGACGCACTCGCGTCCGACGCCGACATTCTGTTCTATGGATGTGATCTCGCGGGAAGCACTTCGGGACGAACGTTTCTGGAGTCATTCAGCGCACTCACCGGTGCGGATGTCGCGGCGAGTGAGAACGACACCGGGCACGCGTCGTTTGGTGCTGATTGGGAACTCGAATTTACACGCGGGACCATCGAAAGTGGCGTGCCGTTCAGCGCCGCGGTCCAATCGAACTGGGAAGGCAAACTGGCAACGATCACGGTCGATACCTTTGACGACATCGTGGACGCCGGCGACGGACTGACCTCACTGCGCGAAGCTGTCATCGCCGCCAACGGCGGCGGGGGCGGTGACGTGATCGATCTAGAAACGATCGGTGCGGGGACGTTTCATCTCACGATCGCAGGCGTTGCCGGCGCGGAGTCCGGTGACTTGGACATCTCGACATCGGTGACGATCCGTGGCGTCGACGCAAACGCCACCATCATCGACGGCAGCGGACTCGGCAATCGCGTCTTCGATCTCGATGCCAGCGCAACGCTCACCGGTTCGGGCTTTACGATCACCGGCGGTTCTTCGGTCGACGGCGGCGCGATCAAGAGCAGCGGAACACTCTTCCTGACCGATGTTGTCGTGAGTGGTAACTCGGCTACCAACGGCGGCGGCATCTTCACAACGACATCGTCCAACACGACGCTCGAACGAGTGGAACTGAGCTTTAACGAAGCGAACCGCGGGGGTGCTTTGTTCATCGAGGGTTCCGGCCAAAACCTGATCAATACGACCGTCAGCAGCAACCACGCTGATTCCGGCGGAGGCGGCGTGTACATCAATGGCGGCAACGCGACGCTCGTCAACACGACGATTGCGTTCAATTCCGCTGGCGCCGGCGGCCGAGGCATCGAAACAGCGGCCGCCGGGACGGCGACGTTGACTAATGCGATTCTGCACAACACCGGTGGCGCGAACCTCGTGGGAAGCTTCATCGATGGCGGTACCAACATCAACTCCGACGGCAGTGAGAGCTTTGGCACCAACGTGGATCCCGGACTCGATCCGATCTTGCGTGTGAATACCGGGGACACACGGACACACGCCCTTTCGTCGACCAGTGCCGCGCGCAACACCGGAACCGAAGCGGGATCACCGACGACCGACCAGCGTGGCGTCGGTCGAACCGGCGGCGTTGACATCGGTGCCTACGAGTTTTCCGCGCTGCTGGCTCCCACGGGTGAGCAACTCGTCAACACGACAACGATCGGCGAACAATCGACGCGCGGCAACTCCGGCGCCGAACGTGGCTCGCATCAGGCAGTGGCCGTGGATGGCGCCGGCAACACCGTGGTTGTTTGGACCGATGCGTCGGCCGATGGTGACGGTCTAGGCGTCTTCGCTCAACGCTTCGACGTCAACGGAAATGCCGTTGGCTCCGAGTTTCAGGTGAATACGAGCAACACCGGTGATCAGTATGACGCGACCGTCGCGATGGACGATTCCGGGCGATTCGTCATCGCATTCACCTCGCACAATGGAGACGCCGACCTCTATCTGCGCCGTTTCAACGCCGACGGCTCGGCGATCGACGCCAGCGACATCCTGATCAACCACGGCCAAACCGGCGGCGACCAAATCCACGCCGAGTTGGCGGTCAACGCGTCCGGCCAAATCGTCGTTGCCTGGCAAAACGATGGCGATGGCATCTATGCCCGGATGCTGGAGATGACGACGACTCTCCCGACCGCGGACCTTTCTTCACAAGCAGACTTTCAGGTTGACGGGAGCAACAATTCGTCCAGTCCGTCGGTCGATATCAATGATGCTGCACGAATCGTCTTCACTTGGGAAGACGGAGGAAACTTGTTCGGTCGTCGATACGACTTCGGCAATACCACCGCCTTGAGTGCGAAACACGATCTAAACGTCGCCTTTTTTGGCGAGACGGACATGGTCGTTGCGGTCCAAAGCGACAACGACTTTGTGATCGCTTACCGTTCCAACGTCTTCGGATTCACTGGGATTTGGACCCGCGCATTCAACGATGATGGCTCTGGCATGGGGTTCGCGGACGCGGTGGAGACCGGCTCCGGTCAAGCACCCTCGATTTCCATCGACGCGAACGACAACTACATCGTCACCTGGCAGAACTCTGATGCGAGCGGCGTGGGTGTTTTTGCGCGGTCATTCGACGACACCGCCGACGCCATTAGTGCAACGACTCCGATCAATGTTTCGACCGCTGGCACGCAGCAGTTCGCGTCCATCGCCGCCATCGACACGCAAAACTTCATCGTTGTTTGGTCGGGCAACGGCACGCAGGCGGGTGAGACCGACACACTCGGCGTCTTCATGCGCCGAGCAGGCACTTCATTGCTGCCCACCGACATCGCACCCGATTCCTTTTCGATCGATGACGCAACCGATACCACCGGCGGCGTTTCGCTTGGAACCTTAACGGCGACCGATGCCGATGTGGGTGAGACCTTTACCTATCGTATCCTCGGAGGACTTGACGCAAGCTCGTTCACGATCGGCGGTGGCGGGAGTGACGAGCTGATTTTTGACAACGGCGTCATTGATCACGCGACGCAGGCGAGCTACGAAGTCCGCGTCGAAGTCGTCGACGGGACCAACAATTCCTACAACGAAGTGCTGACGGTGAACGTCAACGCGCCGAATGCCGCGCCGGTCATTGGCGGCGTCGCCGCCGGACAGACCGTGGATGATGATTCCACGCTTTCTCCGTTCTCACTGGTGACCATCACGGATGCGGAAGGTGATAACGTCTCGATCGTCGTGCGGCTCAGCGACGGCGACGACAACGGGGCGTTCACCGCAGCGTCGTTGGGAGCCTTCACCAAGACGGGGGTCGGCGAGTACACGCTTACCAGCCGATCCACAACAGCGGCTGAAACTGCGCTTCGCGGACTAGAGTTTGAGCCGACGGAAAACCAGGTGGCCGCGGGCTCGATGGTCACGACAACGCTTACGATCGAAGTCAACGATGGCACCGACACGGCGATGGATTCGATCACTACCGTCAACGCGACCTCGGTGAATGGAGCACCTTCGCTCGGCAGCGGAGCGTTACCGGACGTCGACGAAGATGACGCCGACCCCGCTGGCGACACCGTGTCGACAATTTGCTCTGGTAACTTTAGCGATCCGGACTTTGGCGCGAGCCTCGCCGGAATTGCGGTCGTTGAAAACAACGCCAGTGCGCTGGTAGAAGGTGCTTGGCAATACTCCAGCGACGGCACCACATGGCGAGACATCGGCGGCGTTTCAAGTGCGAATGCACTGACCATTGCGGCCAGCTCTCGAGTCCGTTTCGTGCCGGTGGCAGGTTTCACCGGTTCACCCACAACGCTCGGCGTTCGCGGGTTGGACGAAACCTTCGCGGGCGGGTTCTCGACGACGCCGGTCAGCGAAAACCGAGTCACGGTCAACGCGAGTGCCAACGGCGGATCGACACCGATCAGCGACCCATCAACGACGATCTCGGTGACTGTCAACAACAACGCGACGCCCACCCTCGGCGGCGTCAATTCGTTGGTGCTGGTCAACGACACTGATACCGTTTCGCCCTTCTCCACCGTCACGCTCAACGATGCCGAATCAGACAACGTCTCCGTCGTCATTCAACTCAGTGATGGTGACGACAATGGCGCGTTTACGGCGGGCTCGCTCGGCGGGTTTACCAAAACGGGCGTCGGCGAGTACACGCTCGCCAGCACGACCTTGGCGGCGGCGCAATCAGCACTTCGCGGCCTGGTGTTTGACCCGACCGAGAACCAGGTCATTGTCGCGTCGCAAGTCTCGACCACTTTTACACTCAACATCTCCGATGCCACCGACACGCTCGTCGACGGCAACTCGAGCGTTAGCGCCCTATCGATCAACGACGCGCCGACACTCGGCGCGGGCTCCCTTCCGGCGATCAACGAAGGCGACACCAATTCGAGTGGCGATACCGTCGCCAACGCCTTTAGCGGCCAGTTCGGCGATGTCGATGTCAGCTCGAGTTTTTCCGGTATTGCGGTGGTCAGCAACAACGCCAATTCAGTCAGCGAAGGCGTTTGGCAATACTCGAGTGATGGGACCACTTGGCGAGACATCGGTACCGTCAGCGACGGCAGCGCGTTGACGATCAGCGTGACCTCTCGGGTTCGGTTCGTTCCCGCCGTTGGGTTCTCCGGGTCGCCGACGGCGCTCGACGTTCGAGGCTTGGACAACACGCATTTCGGTTTCTCGACGACGCCGACGTCCGAAAACCGCGTCACGCTTAATACCTCTTCACCCGGAGGGACATCGTCGATCAGCGATCCGGCCACGACGCTTTCGATCTCCGTCACCGGGAACGCGGCTCCTGTTGTGGGCGGCACGGCAACGAATCAACCCGTCGATGATGACGCGATGCTCACGCCCTTCGGCTCGGTCACGTTAACCGATGCCGAAAACGACAACGTGTCGGTTGTTGTGCGACTTAGTGGAGGTGACGACAACGGTGTCTTCACCGCAGCGTCACTCGGTTCGTTTACGAAGACGGGCGCCGGAGAATATACGCTTGCGAGCACGAGCCTTGCCGCCGCGCAGACGGCGATACGAGCCTTGGTCTTCGATCCGACCGAAAATCAAGTTGCCGCCGGGTCGCAGGTCATTACCACGTTTACGATCGACGTCGACGACGGCATTGATCTGACATCCGATCCCAACTCGACGGTCGTTGCGACATCCATCAATAACGCCCCCACGCTTTCCGCCGGGGCGCTTTCCAACATCGCCGAAGACGAGATCAACTCGGGCGGTGACTTGATTTCGGCGATCTTTTCGGGCTCCTTCGCCGATGCCGACACCGTCGCCAGCTTGAGCGGGATCGCGATCGTCGGCAATAACGCCAATGCCGTTAGCGAGGGCGTTTGGCAGTACTCCAGTGATGGGGCGACGTGGCGCGACGTCGGCACCGTCTCCGATGGCAGCGCGTTGGCCGTCGCAGCGGGCTCGCGGCTGAGGTTTGTTCCCGTGACCGATTTCGTCGGCGCGGCCACCGCACTCGATGTCCGCGGCTTGGATGAAACGTTTGTCGGAGGCTTTTCGACGACGCCCACGAGTGAGAACCGCATTGTCGTTGATTCGAGCTTGCCGGGTGGATCGAGCACGATCAGCGATCCGGCCACCACCGTCTCCGTGACCGTCGACGACAACGCGACGCCGACCATTGGCGGCATCAGCGCAACGGCGTTGATCGACGACACCGGGTCCGCGGTACCGTTTTCAGGCATCACGCTCAGTGACGCCGAAAGTGACAACGTGACGGTCGTGGTTCAGCTGAGCGATGGCGACGACAACGGACTGTTTTCAGCAGGCTCGTTGGGCGGCTTCACCAAGACCGGTGTGGGGCAATACTCGCTCGCGAGTACGTCGATTGCCGCGGCGCAATCTGCGCTCCGCGGCCTCAACTTCGATCCGACGGAGAACCAAGTCGCGGTCGGTTCTCAAGTCACAACGATCTTTACCGTTGAGGTCGAGGACGCAACCGATGCCCTTTCGAACTCAGGCACCACCGTCAACGTCCGGTCGATCAATGACGCACCGACGCTTCTGGCCGGATCGCTGACGGCAATCAATGAAGACGAAGTCAATTCATCCGGAGACTCCGTGTCGGATGCATTCAGTGGCCAGTTCAGTGATCCGGATGTGGGCGCGAGCTTTGCCGGCATCGCGATCACCGGTAACGCAGCCGACTCGATCAGCGAAGGCGTTTGGCAATACTCCAGCGACGGAACGACGTGGCGCGATGTCGGAACGGTCAGTGATACCAATGCGCTCGTCATTAGCGCAGGCTCATCGGTGAGGTTCGTGCCAGTGATCGGGTTCACGGGGTCGCCGGTGTCGCTGGACGTTCGCGGATTGGATGAAACTCACGCCGGTGGTTTTTCAACGACGCCCACGTCCGAAAACCGGATCTTGATCAACGCGTCCTCGCCGGGCGCGACTTCACCCGTCAGCGGTGCGACGACACTTTCGATCAGCGTGACCGACAACGCGACTCCCGTCATCGGCGGACTGGCGGGCGGATTGCCGGTCGACGACAACGCCACGATTACACCGTTCGGCTCAGCGACCTTGAGCGACGCGGAGAACGACAACGTGTCCGTGGTCGTTCGCTTGAGTGGCGGCGACGCCAACGGAAGCTTCACGGCAGCGTCTTTGGGCTCGTTCACGAAGACCGCGCCCGGAGAGTATCGACTCGCGAGCGCAACCGTTGCCGCAGCCCAGTCGGCTCTTCGAGCCCTTGTCTTTGACCCAACCGAAAACCAAACGACGGTCGGCTCGACGGTCATCACGACGTTCACCGTTGAAGTCGCTGATGACACGGACATGGCTTCCGATTCGAACACGACGGTGATCGCGTCCTCGATCAACGATGCGCCGACGCTCGGTCCTGCCGTGCTCGCGGCGATCGGCGAAGACGACTTCAATGGCCCCGGCGAAACGGTCGGCACTTTGTTTTCCGGACAGTTTGCCGACGCCGATCCCGGCGCAGGCTTTTCCGGCGTGGTCGTGTTTGGAAATAGCGCCAACGCGTTGACTGAGGGCAGCTGGCAATACTCCAGCGACGGCACGACGTGGCGCGATATCGGCACGGTCGGAACTGCCAACGCACTCGCGATCGACACGGGATCACGGATTCGATTTGTGCCTGTCGCCGGATTCAGCGGTTCCCCGGCGACGCTCGATGTTCGCGGTTTGGACGAAACACACTCGGGTTTTTCAACAACGCCTACGGTCGAAAACCGTGTGACCGTCAATGCGACGTCTCCGGGCGGCTCGTCCCCGATGAGTGACCCTGCCACAACGATCTCGACATCGGTGACAAATAACGCCGATCCCGTGGTCGGTGGCGTCGTTGCGAATCAACCGGTCGACGACACTTCGACGGTCACCCCGTTTTCATTGGTGACAGTCAGTGACCCCGAAGGTGACAACGTCACGGTCGTCGTGCAATTGAGCGGCGGCGACGCCAACGGTTTGTTTACCGCAGGCTCGCTGGGCGCGTTTACCAAAACAGGTATTGGCGAGTATACGCTGACGAGTTCGACGCCGGGCGCTGCGCAGGCCGCGCTTCGAAACTTGATCTTCCAGCCGACGGAAAACCAAGTTGCCGCCGGCTCACAGGTCAGTACAACGTTTTCGCTGCAAGTCAGCGACGCCACCGGATCCGTTTTGAATTCCGTGG
>JBCBLJ010000874.1:0-3390 GCA_038520195.1 Planctomycetota bacterium | reverse complement strand
GTGGCCAGTTGCTTCGTAACCCGACGCGTGAGCGAGGGAAAGGCTGGAATCCCTCGCTCACGCGTCGGGTTACCGTTTTTCCGAGCAGCGCTATTTAATTCCCACGACTAGAACTCGCTCAGTTCCATCCAGCGCTCTTCGGCTTTCTCCAGATCAGCGGCGATGGTGGTGAGTTCTTCGTGGAGTTTCATCGCCGCATCGGGATCGGTTTCGGCAAGAAGTCTTTGGTTGATCGCACGTTTTTCATCGTCGAGTTTCGCGATTTTCTTCTCCAGATTCTTGATCTCTTTTTCGGCTCGACGCGACTCCCGCTGGGTAGTCCGGTAGTCGGTGGAAGCGCCGGATTTAGGTGCCGTGCCCGTCGATGATTTTCCGCTCTGACCGCTACGCTCCCGCTCACCCTGATCGATCTCGCTCTCGACACTTTGAAGATAAGAGTCGTAGTCCCCGAAGTAGTTCTTTACCGTACCGTCGCGAACCTCGATCACGTTGGTCGCGACCCGGCGCATGAAGTGTCGATCGTGAGAAGTGAACACGACCGTTCCCTGATAATCGATCAGCGCATCGGCGAGTGCTTCGATCGTTTCGACGTCCAAGTGGTTTCCGGGTTCGTCGAGCACCAGGACGTTAGCGGTACCGAGTAATAGACCGGCCATGCACAGCCGTGCCCGTTCGCCGCCCGACAAGACTTTGATCTTTTTGTTGATGTGCGAGTCACGAAACAACAGTGCCCCTGCCATCGCGAGACAGTCCTGTCGTGTTGTCTCCGCATTCGACTCATATTCGAGATGCTCGATGACGGTCCGTCGCTCGTCCAAGCTCGTGTAAACATGTTGAGCATAGGTACCGAGTTCGGTCGCGTGCCCCCATTTGATTCCACCCGCTTTCGGCGTGAGTGAATCCACCAACGTTCGCAGCAGAGTCGTCTTGCCTTGACCGTTGTCCCCGACAATCGCCGCTCGCTGGCGGTGTTCTATTTCAAGTGAGATATTGTCGGCGACGACATGCTCGGGGTACCCGATCGCCAACTCCGCGCATCGCATCACCGTTCCTTGCCGCGGGTTGACCAACGGAGCGCGGATGTGAACCGTCGGTTCGTCCGTCTCAATCTCGCTGGTTTGCAACCGCGCGAGTTGTTTCGCTTTGCTCTTCGCCTGGCTCGCCGTCGAAGCGTTGGCTCGATTCTTTTCAATGAATCGTTCGAGCTGTTTTTGCTTGGCGACGACAGTGGCGTTCACTCGTCGGTCATGCTCGCGACGCTCCTCACGGTACTCGAGGAATTTGTCGATCTGCCCCGGGTACATTGTCAGCTTTCCGCGGGACAGTTCCAACGTCTGCGAACAAGTGGCCTTCAAGAAGGCTCGGTCGTGGCTAATGATCAGCGCGGCCTTGTTGAAACCGCGCAGGAAGTGCTCCAGCAGAATCTGGGTCCGAAGGTCAAGAAAGTTCGTTGGCTCATCCAACATCAAGAGGTTTGGTTCGTTCAGCAACAGACCGGCGAGTTTGACACGCGTCTGCCACCCACCGGACAACGCCTTGACGGGTCCATTGAGGTAGTCGCCTTTGAGTTCAAACTGGCCGGCAACTTCACCGCATTTCCAGTCCGGCTGTTTGCTCTCGCGCATCAAGAAGTCCAGCGCCGATTCGCCGGGCTCGAACGGATCGTGCTGACGGAGATAGCCGATTCGGAGAGACGGGTGATGAATCACCTCGCCCTTCTCAAGTTCTTCGTCGCCGAGGATGGCCCTCAAAAAAGTACTCTTGCCGGCACCGTTGCGGCCGATGAACCCGACTTTGACATCGTCAACGAGCGAAACTTCAGCAGCGTCAAGAATCACTTGGTCGCCGAAACGCTTGTGCGCGTCGCGGACTTGAATCAAAACGGCCATGTCGGCGGAAGGCAATTGGGTCGGTGAAGGGGCCGCGGAAACATTCCGCGCGTGTCTGAGTCACGGCCGCCACAACGGCGAACGAAGATCGATCGGCTGCAAGAGGTTGCCGCCCTCGGCCATGGCAGATTAACACGCGTCGAAAAAAACGTCGATGCGTGTTGAGATTCGAAGTGCGGTAGAGCCGTTACTCTCTTGATCCGGGAGTGATTTTCAACATCAGAGGCTTGCCGTCGCGGCGCACCGTGATGCCGATCTCCTCACCGATTTTCAAAGCTTCGATGGCATAGGTGTAGTCGTAGATGTCTTCGATCTTCTTTCCCGCGAGCTCGATGATCACATCTCCACCTTTCACGCCCGCCTCAAACGCAGGGCCATCCTTGCCGACTCCGCTGAGTTTCACACCCACAATCTTGCCAGCGGCGTAGTCAGGGACGGTTCCCAGAAATGCCGTTAACCGCGCTCGCGGAACTTCCTTCTCGGCGTCATCATCCAGCTCCAGTTTGAACTCAGGCACCGATTGATCGGTCAGTAGGCCCCGGGCGATCAGCCCAAACAACTTAGCGATCTTCGCCGCCCCTTCGTAGTTGAGCTTTTCCTTCGTGTCACGGGGCGTGTGGTAATCCTCGTGGGCTCCGGTAAATGCGGAAAGGATCGGCACGTCACGCGCCACGAACGCCGCAGCGTCGGTCGGTAGCCTTGTGCTGGTCTTGTCCAACTTCAGCGGTAAACGCACCGGTACGTTTCGGCGCTGCACCAACGACGCAAACTTGGGCGAGGATCCCACGCCCTGAATCACGACGCTCTCCCGAAGGCGGCCGACCATATCCAAATTCAAGTAGGTCGCGATCGCTGGCGTCAACGGCGCCGCGTCGAGCTTCATCCCGTGGGCCGCCGCGGCCCGCTGCATGTCGGGGTCGACCTCGGCTTTTGGAGCCTTTGGGTAGAGATCGTAGTAGGATTCGACAAACGCCTTCGAGCCGAACAGTCCGAGCTCTTCGCCGCTCCAACCGGCCACCACAAAGTCGCGTTTCGCGTTCAAGCGACCGGCATCGCGCTCACCTGCCAGGTATTGGGCGATCTCCAGCATGGCCGCAACCCCAGAGGCATTATCATCAGCGCCCTGATGGATCTGATCGCGCTCGTCGTCCTTCGCCAAGCTGTTGCTCCCCGAGCCACGACCAAGGTGATCGATGTGAGCCCCAAGCATGACCACCGGAGCATCGGGCTTCGTGTTTTTGCCTCGCAACCTCGCGATGATATTGCGACCGACACCGGTCTTGCGTTCGACTTCGATTTGGGCACTCACGCGTCCCGCTTCGAGCAGGAAACCCATCGCGAGATCGCCACCGTCGAGCCCCGTTTGCTCTTCCTTCAGATCACCGTCTTTCGGACCGAACATCTTTGCCGCAAACTCGTTGGCCAAGGGCATCATTTTTGTCGCCGGCCCCAACAGCAAGGTCAAGAACGAACTGATACGTTTCGATTCTGCCGCCTCGTC
>JBCBLJ010000310.1:0-8797 GCA_038520195.1 Planctomycetota bacterium | reverse complement strand
CGGCTGCGGCGATTTCTTCCAGCTCTTCGCGACGGGTCTCAGGATCTCTCGTTGCGAGAACACCATCGAGGGAGAACGCCAAATCGCTCGACGTCCAAACGGGGTTCTCATCATCGGTGGTCGCCGAGAAGTCCAAGCGAATCTGAGCACTAAAGCTGAAGTTGTCGTTGTTATTGGTCAGCCGTGTCACGAGGTGTCGATCACTGAGGACTCCCGGCTCGGTCACGTAGTTGATGTTGATTTCGTCGGAGACGCTCGTGCCGCCGATGTACCAAATTTGATCCGACTCACGCGCGTACTCTTTCCACTCATCGCCTTCGGTTTGTCCGCCGTCGGCGTCTTCAAAGAGCGTGCCGTCGGCGCGATACAAGTCGTCGTCGCCGCCATTGCCGTACATGAAGTCGAGCGTTGTGCCGCCGTACAGTTTGTCATTCTTGGGACTTCCCAGGATGCGGTTGAGACCCGTCGCTTCTTGTACTCGGGCCAGTCGATTGGGCGGTTGTGCGCTCTGTTCATCCGAATCAAGGAACCCGTTGTCGTCTAAGTCGCCGTCGTCATTGAACCGCTCGCCGGTTGCTTCATCGATGAAGATCCCGAACTGGCTGCTGTCTTTCAGCGGATCGAAGCTCCAAGCGTAGAGTGTGTTCGAACCTTGACCGCCGATCAGGTCATCGTTGCCTTCACCGGCGAAGAGCGTGTCGCGATCGATCGCAAAGCCCTCGCCGGCGTCACCCCACAAACGGTCATCGCCCGCAAAGCCGTAGGCCGTGTCGCTGCCGATGCCGCCATCCAATCGATCTCGACCATCACTGCCGATCAGAATGTCGTCGCCACTGTTACCGTCGAAGACTCCGACAAAGTCGCGCGACAAGCTGTTCAGACTGCTCAATTCGATCGGCGACAATCCGCTGATCGCCGAGATGTCCGAGGGCAACACACCCGCTGTTTCGGCGAGCGTCGAATAGAACCCGATGGTGTCGTCACCCGCGAGGCCCGCGATGCGGAACTGCTCGACCAAGAACCTACCGTTGTCGAGCATGTCGACTTCGATCGGAGCACCGCTTCCGAGGTAAACACCTGCTTTGGTCGTATCCGCGGTCAGTTGGCCGATCAGGATCGTGTCATCGCCGTTGGTTCCACTGATGGAAAGAATATCCGTCGCGTTGTCGTCTTCAACATCGCCTGGAGCCTCATCGCCAAAGTGCCCATCAATGATGTCTTGTTCGACAACCGAGGTCGCCAGGATGAAAAGGTCGACCCCGGTACCACCGTACTGGGAATCGTCGCCACCTTGCCCGTCGATGTAGTCGCCACCGGCGCCTCCCCATGCCGTGTCATCGCCACCGCCGCCAAACAGTTGATCCTCTCCGCCGCCGCCGAGCAGCAGATCGTCTGCACCCGTGGAATTGGCATTGCTTCGTTCGTTAGCGAAGTCTCCTCCGGCGTAGAGGTCGCCCGCGATGAAGTCGTTGCCGCTGCCCCCGACCAAGGTCTCCTGCAGGACGTTGCCGTAAAGAAAGTCGCCCCCGCGTCCACCGAACGATTGATCGCCGATCGCTTGAGTCACCGTCGTCGTGTGGGAGAACGCAAAGAGTTTGTCGCGACCGTCACCGCCGAACAGTCTCTGACCGGTTTGATTCGTCCCGTCGCCGGGGCCAGCGAAGAGTTCGTCGTCGCCTTCGTCTCCGATCACTTGATCGATGCCGGTACCACCGTCGAGCACGTCTTCACCGGCTCCGCCGCGAATCACATCGTCACCCGCGTCACCATTGACGATCAAGTCGGTGCCTGAACCTGCATCCAAATAGTCCGCATCCGGTCCACCCCGCAGTTCATCGGAGTCGGCACCGCCGAACAGAAGGTCGTTGCCAGCTCCGCCGCCGAGGACGTCGCGACCGTCCAGTGCGGTCCCGGCAATCGAAATCCCGCCGACGATCTTTGGAGTCATCAACAACGTGGCGGTGTAGCCCGTCGGGAAGCGAGCCTCCGCATGATGAACGGCATTTGCAACGCCGCTTCCGAATCCGAGATCACCGACGAACAGCGGATGCGATTGCGAATCGATGCTCGCGAACTTGCTTTGGTCGGTGACATTTAACTCGGAACGGGTCCAGGCGACTTGCGACACTGGAACGAGTCCACCGAAGATCACATCGTTTCCGTCACCGCCGCTGATGGTGTCGTCACCGAGCAAACCGACCAGCCAATCGTTGCCGCTTTGGCCTTCGAGATCGTCGATTCCGTTGCCACCGAGGACATCGTCATCGCCGTCTCCCGCTTCGACCGTATTGTCTCCATTGCCGGTGAAGACAAAATCGACTCCGCTTCCGGTCTTGATCGAATCGTTTCCGTCGGTCGCGAAGGGCGTCAGTGTGGCGGCCGTGGGTACGCCATCGACGAACGCGATGGTGCCATCATCGCCGAGCACGATGTTATTGCCGTCGCCGGCATCGATTCCAAAGCCACCTTGTTTGAGTTCGCTTCCACCGCCGCCAAGAATCGCGTCGTCGCCAGCAGTCGCTGTGGCGCTCTTGCCGATTTGATCATTGCCACTCCGCGATGAAAACTCGCTGATCGCGATCGTCGGAAGGCTGACAGTAACCAAATCGCCATTGATCTCCGTTTGCGCGAGCACGAATTGGATCCAGCCGCGATCACCGAGAATGGCATTGCTGCCGCCGCCGTCGATCACCATGTCGTTGCCGTTGCCCGCGATGATGAAGTCGTTTCCGCTACCGACCTCGATCTCGTCGTCCCCGCCGTCGGATGGCTGAGTGCTTTGCATCGCGACAACTCGACCACCAGAGAGCGTCACCAACACTTGATCGCCCGCGACGAAGTTGCTACCGGCACCGCTGGTCTCGAACTCATCGTTTCCGCTGCCGCCGAGCAGAATGCTGGCCTCACCGGCAAGACTCGCACTGGTGAGCTTGTCTTTCTGGTTGAACTCATCGAGCGTGCGAATGGAAGAGATCACGAAATCCTCCTGGGTGAGGATCGCCGAGTCACCGATCAACACATTGTCGCCCGCGCCACCGTTGAGCGTGTCCATGCCCGCGAGTCCGATCAGGCGATTGCCGCTCGCGTTGCCGGTGATCGTGTCGCCTGCGGATCCGCCGGTGACATCTTCGATACCGGTGACTTCTCCGACAACGTCCGTTCCGTCGAGCGTCACATTCACCTCGGCGGTCCACATGGAAAAGTCCAGGTGATCGCGCTCGCCGCTGTGTCCGTCGGTCCTTACAAGACTGGCTCCGGGAGCCATTTTGAAGACGTCGTTTGCTTTCCCCGTCGTGACTTGCTCGATCGATTCAAAGTCGACGAGAACAGAAGACGAACCGAGTCGCCCGACGGTCCCCCGATGCACGCCATTGATGCTTGCCAAGAGTTGCTCGTTGAACGGAACAAAGCTCAGGTGATCCGTGCCGGAAGTCTCGGGCGCTCCGCCCAGGAGCTTACCTGTTAGCAGTCCGTTTGCTTCCACCGTGAAGTCATCGCTCGCACTTCCTCCGGTCAAATTTGGGAACTCTTCAAAGGAAAAGTCCGTGTTCGAATGGTTGATCGTTCCTTGATCCTGAGCGGTGATCCGCCAAGTCGCGTCGATGTTACGACCCACCAAGAGTGAGTCTCCTCCATTACCGATCGCGACGTCGATGTTGTTGAACCGCGCGATGCCGTTGGCAACTCCGGTTTCGCCATCCACCGGTGTATAGCCGTCGGTGGGATTCTGAAGCGTCACGATGACGTCGTCACTCAGGCGCGCATAGTCGAGTGTGTCCTCACCAGCTTGCCCATCGATGATGCCGGAAACGCCCGCGCCGGGATCGAGCACGAAGGTGTCCCGCTGATCGCCGCCGATCAGATTCTCAAAGCCCTTGAAAGAAAACGAATTGACGGCGCCCTTGCCTTGTTCGGTTAGCGTCCAGGTGTTTTCTTCTCCTTGACCAACCACTTCGGCAACCGTCAACGAATCCGTCGTCGCACTACCCGCGACGACGCCTTCGATGCCGACGACCGGCAGGTTGTTGTCTCCGCTGACTCGGTTCGCGCCGCTCGTCACCACCACGCTGCCGTAGTGCACGTCAAGTGAGCTCGTGACGGCACTAAAATCGAATTCGTCCCGGCCAGTCGATCCTCCGTCAGTGACGGTGTCGACGCCCCAGTTGTCGGCGAACAAATACACGTCATCGCCTTCACCGCCGCTGAGCCTATCGTTGCCCGCGTCGCCGGCGATCAAATCGTCGCCGCTCCCGCCGACAAAGATGTCGCTGCCGACGCCTCCCATGAATCGCACGGGAATGTTGACGTTCTCAGTCAAGGTCAGCGAGTCGTCGCCGCTACCACCAGAAAAAACGATCTGCCGGACACCCTTGAATGTCTGGACGGTGGTATCCGGCGCGCCGTCTTTGAGGTAGTGAAACGTGACTTGGGTGACCAACTCGGAATTCGGATCGGACGGATCTTCGGGTATCAAGTCGACCGAAAAGGTCTCGTTGATGTCCGAACCAAAGATCCCTGGTCGACGACTCACATCTTCGCCAGCGAGCAACGTCAACGTTCCATCACCCGAGAGTTCAGCGATGTTCGCGGCGCAACTGTGATTGAATTCGTAAAGCGTTTCGTCGATGAACCGCTCGGTGCCCGAACCGAAAAGAATCACATCGTAGTAGGCTTCGACGAAAGCGTTCACACGACCACTGGCGTCGAAAACACAGAGACCTGGAATGTGAGTGCTCGGTGCCGGTGAAGGCTGCAACAAGAACAAATCGGCAAGCTCATCCAAGTAAATCTTGCCGTTGTCGTCGAGGTCGTTCCAGTTGAATTTGAGATTCGCCCCAACACCACCTCGAATACCGGCTTCCGCGATTCCCACATCGATCGAAGCGCCAACGGTTGCTTCCAAACCGATTCCAAACTCGTCGATGTCGTTCCCATTCTCGTCGAGATCATCAAAAAAGAACCCATCGAGGAGGTTGCCGGTCTTCGCCAAGCCACGGGTGTCGAAGCCGATCGAGAAGTCTGCGAACGCGTCCAGTTTCGCGCCGAACGTTGCGTAGAGCGGCACCGGCGGGAATGGGATCGGCCCGAACCGCATGCTGAACGGGACTTCCAAATCGAAACGCGGGATGTCCCAGTTGACGATGTCCGTCGTCTCACCCGTGAACAGCTTGAAGATGTTGGAGGGGCTCGAGAGCAACGGGATATCGATCCCGAAACCGCCCAGTCCTTTGCTGTTGGGGGCACTCGAAAGCGACCTCAGCAGCGACTTCGTCTTGTTCGCTCCAGGTTTGTTCGACTCACCCACTTGGCCCTGTGCGTCGATGGACGGCAGGTTGCTCGGCGCGCGGACCTCCGTCTTGGGATCGGTGAGGTCGATGGGGCTGTTTGGATCATCGCCGCTCAGAGAGAACGACCCAAAGTTGATTTCGATTCCGTTACCAGCAGCGACCGAGGAGCGAACGGAGTCCGAGAACGCAAAGGCGTTGTTGAGCAGGCCGACAACTTTTTGCGCCTGCTGCGCGAGTCGGATGGTCTTTGCACTCTTACTCGCGCCGAGCATACCGAGCGTCAAGAACGTGATCTGCGGACCTCCGACGGCTTCAGACAAATCACTCAGCCCCGGCACGGGCTCGGCCAGGAACTCGATCAGCGGACGAACGGGACCGAGGTATTCGTCAAAGCTCTCGAAGACCGGCACGATCGCAGAATCAAGAAAACTGCCGACGTCCATCGTGACATTCTCGATCGCGACTTGTGGCGGATTACTCGTGAAGCCAACGGGCGTTCCGGCTCCGTCCGCTCCGTCGGCGTCGAAGGTGCTGTAACCCAGCGTCCAATCCATCGTCAAAACGCCCGACACGGCCGGCAAGCCTTCGACGGTCGTCGCCGCCTGCAACAACAAATCCGCCTTCGCCATCCCGCTGATACCGGCGACCAGCAAGTCCTTCGCCTTCGTTGCCCTGAGTTCCGCGAACGTCAACTGTCCGTTGTTGTCGGGGTCCACCACGTCGAGGAACAAGTCCGCGCTCAAACCGGTCGCGTCGCCGCCTGGGTTTTCTTCGGCCGTCACTTCCAGGAAGAACAACCGGGCATCGAGTGAAGTGTTCGGCTTGAGATTGAGCTCCGCGCTGACACTGACTTCCGGCAAGCCGTTGTTCTCAGTGACGCTATCATCGCGAACGCCGGTCGTCGCATCGTAAACGACGTTGTCATTGAGCGTGAAGAAGAAACCTCTCTCGAGGTTGACCCCGAATCCGAAATCGAATCCGTAGTTAAGCGCGAGGTCGAGACCGCCGTTGGCTTCGAAGTCGAACGCAAGTGCGTCCAAACCGAAGTCAAACGGCACATCAATCGAGTCACTTCCGGCGACCGAAAGCATGACTTTGAATTCAAGTTGCGAAGCCGGAAGGTTCTGGTCCGGGAGCGTGATTTGAATCGCGTCGATCGTTGGCAGAAGATTCGCGCCCTGGGGTCCGAGCACTCCGAAGATCGTTTGCTTGATCGACTCTGCGAGCCCGCCGATATCACCGTCTGGTGAGTTAATCACGTCATCGAGTGCATCAAACATCGAACGCAGCTTGCCGGTAAAGCTGCCCGTCAGATCGACGCCGTCACCGATAAGCGGCATTTGTTCAAGCAAGTCTGACTTCAAGCCGGATTCCAACAGGTCGATCAGCGCTTTGCCGCCGGAGAGAATCTGGGTCAAGCTAAGATCACTCAAGCTCGCGTTGCTCAAGTAGTTACTGATGCCGTCGAAGCTGTAACTAAGCGAGGATGGGTCGCTCAAATCAAAGCTAACCGTGATCGCGTCTTCGAGATTGAAGCCCGCGACGTTGGCGTCGAGATTCGCGCTGACGGCGCCATCGAGGTTGAAGTCGAAATCCGATTGCGGCGAGAGGCTACCGAATGTCACGCCAACAAAATTTTGGTCTTCAATGGTCGTCTGCGGATTGGCGAAACCAACGTTGATACTTGCGTCACCGTCGCCCGCGTTGTTCTGCAGTTTCAGAACGCCATCGATGTCGGCGCGCAGACCACCGATGCCCGCTCCGGCGCTGATGCCCGAGTCGATCCCGGCACTTAGATTGAAACTCGTTGAGTCCAGCAGGTAGGCCTCAAAGGTGTCGAAGCGGAATCCGAAGTCGAGGTTGACTTCACCACCGACCGAGAAGTCAACGTTGACATCACTGCTAACGTCGACGGGACCAAGGTCGGGCACGTTGAAGTCGAGCGAAAGGGTTTCAGTGACCGACTTTTGGATGTCGAGGAAGACTCGCGCGGCGGGCTGGAAACCCGTTGTCGCGTCATCCGCGTCCACGAAATCGAGGTGCAACTGGAAGGCGTCGTCCGACAGACCGAGTCCGTCTTTGATCGCATCGCCAATGATTTTTCCTAGGCTGTTCGTGGACGCGATCGAGTCATTGAGTTCCGCTACCTTGGCGAGTGCGTTTGCGCGTCCCGGTGTGGGTTCACCATTGGAATCCTCATCGATGGCTTCGACGGCATCGCCAAGCGCTCGGATCGACGCGACCAGTTTTCCGGTCGCAATGAACGTCAATTCCTGGCGAACCATCCCGTTTTCGGGCGTGAGCGTCCGCGTCTGAATGTTCAGGCCCGTGCGGCTGCTGCCTTCGAGCATCGCCATGCCGGGGTCGTTCGTGAAAGTGACGATGAATGGCCCCCCGCGCTGGCCGCTCACGTCTTCGATCACGCTCGCTCCGAGCGCCGCATCCAAGGCATCTTTCAATTCCATCGCCGACGACTGCTGCGAGATTTCGGCAGTCTCATTCGCACCGAAGCTCAACGTCAGCACATGGTCCTGATCAACGTTCGCTTTCAGTGAACGAACCAGATCATCGACGCTGTTGCGCTGATCCGGTGTCCCACCCAAACCATCGACGATGTCTTCGAGTTCCGCGATTTGGGCGCGCAGCGCATCGACGTCCGGACCGGCCAGTAGTTCTTCGGCCGCAGCCGCGAGCGAATCGACGATCCCCAGGACATCGTTTGGCGTCTTGTTGATGACGGGAATCGTTGAATTAAGCCCATCGATGTCGCTGTTCTGCAGCATGTCGACAACCTGCTGCACGATCCGGGCCGTGTCTTCGAGCGACAGGTTCTTGAAGCTGCTGACGGCTCGCTCCAAATCGTCAACGCTGTAATCGAGGTTCGGCCGCAGGGAACCCGCTTCGTTCTCCAACGTGATCTTGACTTCCAATGGCGACACTGGGTCTTCGCCGTTCGGTCCGGGCTTGAACTCATCCGGCAAGAAGCCGAGCAACGATCCGTCGATCGGCAACGTGACGTTGCCGGCGTAGTTGATGATCGGAGCCAGCGTGGGAAAGCCATCGCTCGTCAAGTCACCGAGGCGTAGCTTGTTGTCGCCGTCGACATCTTCGAGTTCGATCGAGGCGTTGGCCGAAAAGCTCGCCGTGCCGTCGCGAATGCCGAGATCAAGCAGACTGAGCGAAGCGATGAGATCGATATCGGACGCGTTGATCGAGGCGTTGGCAAAGACCTTCGTGTTGCTGGAGTCCGTGTCGATAAAGAATTGATCGAGTCGACTTCCCGTGAACAGCGGAAAACCACGCAGGACATTGTTGTTCGCCGATTCGTCTTCACTCGTGCCCGGATCGTCTTCGCGGATGGGCACCGATTGCAGAATTCCCAGGGAACTGCCCGCGCCGCTGGGTCCGAAGGCATCGCTGTAGACTTTCACCGAGAAAGGCGCCGTTTCGCCACCCGTGTTGTCGGTCAGAATGATCTGGTCACCTTCGAAGCTGACCGAAAGACCGTT